>JAQUSX010000006.1 GCA_028710055.1 Clostridia bacterium
AAGCCGACACGGTAAAGTTTTTGCTTTACGCGCATATTAAAAAACAAGAACGCGCGCAAACGGTTTTACAAAAAGTAAAGAAAAGAGTAGAAGGCGAAGCCGTGGGTATGAACGAGCCTTGTCCTTGTGGAAGCGGTAAAAAATACAAAAACTGCTGCGGAGCAGCGTTAGCCGCTCAGCAAAAAGAAGAATGGAAAAAATCTAAAAAACAATAATTTTAGTTTTTTCTAATAATAAAAATTCAAATAAAAGATTTTAAAATTTAAATTTACGAGCAAAAATTAGTACAAAAAAGGGGTGATAAGTTAATTATGATAAGCATAGATGAAGAAAAACACAGAGCGAAACAACTGCTAAAAAAATTGACAAGGATAGGTGAGTCACTTTGACTTATCCGAACTTGAAAAAGAATTAGCGGATTTAAGAGAACAACAACATAATGCGAATTTTTGGAACGACCAAAAAACGGCGCAAAAAGTCTCACAGCGAGCAAAAACGTTGGAAGACAAGCTAACACATTACAAAAAGCTTTTTAACCGCTTAAACGGAATAGAAGAACTTTTTGATTTAGCCGAAGACGACGAAGGTTTACTTACCGAAACGGTAGAAGAACTGGACGAACTGGACGAAAAAATAAACAAGCTTCATATCGACACGCTTTTATCGGGAAAATACGACGCTTGCAACGCCATTGTTACCGTACACGCGGGCGCGGGCGGCACGGAAGCGCAGGACTGGGCGCAAATGCTTTACCGTATGTATACCCGTTATTGCGAAAGACAAGGGTATAAAACACAATTACTGGACTGGTTGGACGGAGAAGAAGCGGGCATAAAAAGCGTTACTTTTTTGGCTTCGGGCGAAAACGCTTACGGCTACTTAAAAGCGGAAAAAGGCGTGCATAGGCTTGTCAGGATTTCACCTTTCGACGCAAACAAGCGCAGACACACGAGTTTTGCTTCCGTCGAAGTAATGCCCGAACTTAATAACGACACAGACATAATTATAGACGAAAAAGACTTGCGCATAGATACGTTCCGCAGCAGCGGAGCGGGCGGTCAGCATATCAATAAGACCGACAGCGCGATACGTATTACTCACGTTCCGACGGGAATAGTAGTCTCGTGCCAGACTGAAAGAAGCCAAATCCAAAACCGCGAAACCGCTATGGGAATGCTCCGTAACAGACTAGCCGAGCTTAAAGAACGCGAACAAATGGAAGAAGCAATGGCGATAAAAGGTGAAATCAAAAAAATAGAGTGGGGCAGTCAGATACGCTCGTACGTCTTTATGCCTTATACTTTGGTAAAAGACCACCGTACGGGTTACGAAAACGCAAATATCATTGCGGTCATGGACGGCGATATTCAACCGTTTATTGAAGATTACTTGCAAAAAGCTCTATAAAAAAATGGAAAAAAATATTTTAACATTGGGAATAGAAACGTCGTGCGACGAAACCTGCGCGGCTGTAGTGGTTAACGGGCGCGAAGTGTGGTCAAACGTTGTCGCCAGTCAAATAAATATCCACAGTCTTTACGGCGGCGTTGTTCCCGAGATAGCAAGCCGCAACCATATAAAGGTAATAGACGTCATTACAAAACAAGCCCTAGCGCAAGCAGGGGTTACGATAGGCCAAATCGACAATATCGGCGTGACTTACGGGGCGGGACTCGTGGGGGCGTTACTTGTGGGTGTCACTTACGCGAAAGCTCTTTCGCAAGCGGCGAAAAAACCGCTTTATGCCGTAAACCATATAGAAGGGCATATCGCGGCGAATTATATTACGGACAAAAACCTTTGCCCGCCTTTTATCTGTTTAATCGCTTCCGGCGGACACACGAGCATTGTCAAAATAAACGGATATAACGATATAGAAACGATATGTTCGACCGTAGACGACGCTATCGGCGAAAGTTTTGATAAAGTGGCGCGAGTACTCGGCTTGCCTTACCCGGGCGGTCCGCAAATCGACAAGCTGTCAAAACAGGGAAAACCGTCTATAAAACTGCCGACAGTTTTACTAAAAGACGGCAACTTTTCATATAGCGGACTTAAAACCGCCGTCATAAATTACTGTCACGGCATACGTCAAAATGGCGGAGAAGTAAATCCATCCGACGTCGCGCGCTCCTTTACCGAAGCGGCGATAGACGGACTCATTATAAGAGCAAAGCAAATATTGACGGAGAAAAAACAAAACCGCTTAGCGATAGCGGGCGGAGTGGCGGCGAACTCTTATTTAAGAGAAAAATTAACGGAATTAAGAAAAAACGGTTACGAAATTTTTTTACCAAGCCTAGACTTATGCGGAGATAACGCCGCTATGATAGCAAGCCGCGCGTATTTTCAGTTTAAAGAAAATCTGCCGATAGCGGCGGACGACCTTAACGCCGAACCGTCGTTAAGATAAAATAAACCAATAAAAAACAAGACGACGCTAAGTCGTCTTTTTTTATAGATTATTATTGAAAACTCGCTGTGTGAATAACGCTAAGATTATTTAGTAAAGTTAAATTAATTATAATTTTTGACTGTCGGTTGCTCGAAGGTCTAATAAAAGGTTGACAAAACATTAACTTATGAATATAATTTAATTATCTTAGTCAATGAGCTTTTCGGAGATGAAGACAATTTTACATTCGTTCACCCCGACATCAAAAAAATTTTTTAGACGTATCGGCGTGAGCATTTATATTGCCTTAAATAAATCCCAAAAGCTCTCTAAACTAATAGAGAGTATTTTTTATTTTTAGGAGCAAAATTTTATGGAAAGACTAGGCGTAATAGCGATCGTTATCGAAGACCGCAAAGTGGCTGTAAGCGTACAGGAAATATTGTCCGCTTTCGGCGAAATAATCGTGGCTCGAACGGGCATTCACGACCGAGAACGTGATGAAAGCGTAATTTCGCTCATTGTAAAAGGGACGGTGGAGCAGATTTCCGCATTAACGGGAAAACTTGGCAGACTGCCCGATATTCAAGTAAAAAGCGCGGTAACCGCCGCAAAGGAGACAAAATAATGAAAGTATTTTTATTTGGCAACGCAAAAAACAAAGCTATGATACTGGCGCGTATAGGCATAATGACCGCTTTGACGGTTTTGGCGCAATATTTATCGGGATTACTGGGCATTCAGCTCATTACAGGCTCTATCGTTAATATGTTTTTATTGCTGTCTGCATTACTGACAGGAATAATAGGCGGTATTTCAATAGGCGTTATAACACCTTTTATCGCTTTGGCTTTGGGACTCAATCCGCAGGTTGTGCTTGTGCCTTTTATCGCATTAAGCAACGCGGCGTTGGTTGTTATTTTCGCTTTCGTTATTAAGCTGACAAAAGTATCCGAGCAGCAAAACGAATTTAAAAGACTGGCATCGCTTATATTGGCTGTAATACTGGCCGCGGGAGTAAAGTTTTTGCTTATGTTTTTCTTCTCGCGCGTATTGTTCCCGTTGTTCCTTGCGCCGCCGCTTGTTGACAAACTTTCCATTGCGTGGGGCGTCTTGCAGCTTTTCACCGCCCTTATCGGCGGAGCGATCACGGTAGCTTTGTATTATCCGCTAAAAAGAGTCAAACTCGCGCCCGGGGCAAAAGTCGCCGAATAGTTTTGCTATGCGTATTATTAAACGGATAAAACACGGCAGATTACTTTATAGCTGTTTTATATCGCAAATATTAAAAAACGGAATGACTTTTCATAATATTATTATATTTAAAAACTATAAATCCAACTAAAAACGGGTGTTTAATAAAACGCCCGTTTTATTTTTATAAGTAAGCAAAGTCACTATCATTTTTTAAGCGATTATTAGCGAAAAATTTTAATAAAAAAGATACCCGATTTTTTGTTTGGTGTTGACACTAAGGGCAATAATTGATATAGTTAGCTTGAAAATATGAATAAAACAAATTTAGACAATATTCCGCAAGGACTAACCGAAGCGCAGGCAACCGAGCTTGCCGCAGAAGGCAAAACTAATTACGTCAAGAAGACAGTCGGCAAAAGCTACGCCTCCATAATCATCGACAACGTACTGACAATGTTTAACCTTGTCGGGCTTGTCGTTTTTATTTTACTCGCTATAGCCGGCGACTGGAAAAACACGATGTTTTGCGTCGTGATTTTGGCGAACACTTTTATCGGCATTATTCAAGAAGTCAGAGCAAAAGTTATCGTGCAAAAACTTTCCATCTTGACCTCTGCGAACGCCGTCGTTATTCGGGACGGAAAAGAAAAGAAAATCGGCGTCGGAAAAATTGTCTTGGGCGACGTTATAAAACTTAAAGTCGGCGACCAAATACCCGCGGACAGCGAAGTACTCTTTGGCTATATCGAAACAAACGAGGCTTTGCTTACGGGCGAAAGTCATTCGGTCAAAAAAGAAGTAGGAGATACGCTGCTGTCGGGAAGTTTTGTCGTTTCGGGAAACTGTTACGCTTCAGTCGTTCATATCGGCGCGCAAAACTACGTCGAGCAGCTTGCGATAAAAGCCAAAAAATACAAAAAACCGAAATCCGAGCTGATGCGCTCCATTAACGGCATTATTAAAATTATTGCCATAGTGGTTTTTCCGCTTGGACTTGCGTCTTTTTTGACAGGGTTTTACGCCAACGCGAAACCGTGGACAGAAGCCTTGGCAAGAGCGTGCGGTTCGATGATAGGTATGATTCCGTCGGGAATGGTGCTGTTGACGTCTGTGACGCTTGCGGTTTCCGTTATAAAAATGGTACGAAAAAAAGCTTTGGTGCAGGACTTATACTGCATAGAAATGCTGGCTCGGGTAGACGTGCTTTGTCTTGACAAAACGGGTACGATAACCGACGGCACAATGACGGTGGAAGAAATAGAGATATTTGACGACAGCGTCGACGTTGGACAGACCGTTGCTGGAATATTGGCTGCAACGGGCGACAGCAACGATACCGCAAAAGCTCTGTCAGATAAATTCGGCGATGAAAACGCCTTGAAAGCAGAAAAATCTCTGCCGTTTTCTTCGGAAAGAAAAATGTCGGGAGCGGCTTTTAGTAACGGTATTTTTTTACTTGGCGCGAGCGAATTTATTTTGCCGAAAGACGCTAAAATTAAAAAAATCAACGAAAAATACAGCGAAAAAGGTATGCGGACTTTACTGCTTGCCAAAGCGGACGGAAGTTTGGAAAACCCGAAAAACGTCAAGGCAGTCGCCGTGATAGCGTTATCCGATACGCTGCGTTCCGACGCTAAGGATATAATCAACTGGTTTAGAGAAAACCAAGTGGGCATAAGAGTGATTTCGGGCGACAACGCTCAGACCGTGTCTGTTATCGCGGAAAAAGCGGGTATAATAAATTCCGACAAATTTATTTCATTGGACGAACTAAGCGATGAAGAAGTCGTCAAGGCGGTAGAAAATTATACCGTATTCGGCAGAGTAACGCCCGAACAAAAAGCATTAATTATAAAAACGCTAAAAGAACAAGGCAACACCGTAGCTATGACTGGCGACGGAGTAAACGATATATTGGCAATGAAACAGGCCGACTGCGCCGTAGCGATAGCCGCCGGCAGCGACGCCGCGAAAAGCGCGGCACATCTCGTGCTGTTGGACAGCAAATTTTCGTCAATGCCCAATGTAGTCAAGGAAGGCAGACAAGTGGTTAATAATATTCAAAATTCCACTTCGTTGTTTTTGATGAAGACTATTATGACGATGTTTACGACCGTTCTTATGCTTGCGCTAGGCAAAGTCTATCCGCTGGAACCGCAAAATCTTTACGTTATCGAATTTTTTGTTATCGGCATTCCCGCGTTTTTCCTTGCGTTAAGGCATAACGAAAGTCTTATCAAAGGAAAGTTTTTGCGTAATATATTTGCCTCGACCTTACCAAAAGGCATAGCTATGGCGGTTAACGTCGCGCTTATTTATATTTTTGCAAATGTCATAGGCATCGGGGGAGATGAAAGAGCAATTACGATGACCGTTATGCTTGCCATAACTTACTCAGGTCTTGTAGGCTTGATAACCCTATGTATGCCTTTTACAAAACTAAGTTTTGCGGTATCGGCGGGTTCGCTGATTATTTCCACAGCGGCGTTTTGGTTTTTAAATAAATATTTAGATTATCATCTTTATCTATTGACAAACAAAATATTAATATTCTTGGTTATTACGGTGGCGATATCCGTTTTGATTATCGCGGTCGGAAGAATAATAGAAGAAAAAAATAAAAAGGAGAAATTGAATGCAAAAATATCTTGACATTTACTTTGACACAAACAAAAAACTCAGAGCTTTGCAATACGCTATGTCGACAATACATTGGGATTCCAATACCGAGGCTCCCAGAGGTTGCTTTGCGCAAAGAGGCAAAAATTCCGCTGTAATAAGCGAGCTTGTTTACAAACTTAGTACGGACAAGGTTTATATCGACGCAATAAAGAATATATACGAGCAAAGAGAAAAACTTGATCCCGTGATGCGTCATGAGATAGAAAAGCAAAAGTGCGAAGTGGATAAAACGAGCAGAATACCGATGGAAGAGTACATAAAATTTACCGAATTACTGGAAAATGCCCGTCAAATGTATTTTGATGCGAAAGCGAAAAGCGATTACAATTTGTTTAAACCGTATCTTGAACAAATCATCACTTATAACAAAAATTATACAGTATGGCAGCAAACCGATAAACTCAGCGGTTACGACGTATTGCTCGACGAATATGAAAAAGGTTTTACACAAAAAGATTTTGACAATTTTTTCAACGTTCTGCGTGAAAAACTCGTTCCGTTTGTCAAAAAAGTCACGTCAAAAAAACTCAAATTTAATGATTCTTGGATAAACGCGTATTTCCCCGCTGACAAACAAAAAGAGTTTTCGCAATATTTGGAAGGAGTAATGTGTTTTGACCTAAATAGAGGTTTGATGAAAGAAAGCGAACACCCCTTCACTTTGAGCGTGGATTCGACAAACGTAAGATTCACCACGCATTTTTATGAAAATATGGTAGCGTCCGCGATTTTCTCAACAATACACGAGCTTGGTCACGCAACGTACGAACAACAGGTAGATCCCGCTTTGAACGACACGATGTCGGGCGGCGGCGTGTCTATGGGTATGCACGAATCTCAATCCAGATTTTATGAAAACATTGTCGGCAGAAGTTACGAATTTTGGCAAAGACATTATCCGAAACTGGTTGAAACGTTCCCCAACGAACTAAAAGGCGTTACTCTTGACGATTTTTACAAGGGCATAAATCTGGCTGAATGTTCGCTTATTAGAACGGAAGCCGACGAACTGACGTACGCTTTGCATATTATGATTCGTTATGAAATTGAAAAGCGTATGATAAGCGGCGAAATCGGAGTTGAAGAACTGCCTAAGGAATGGAATAAATTGTATAAAGAATATTTGGGCGT
Source organism: Clostridia bacterium (assembly GCA_028710055.1). Classification (GTDB taxonomy): domain Bacteria; phylum Bacillota; class Clostridia; order Christensenellales; family CAG-314; genus JAQUSX01. The sequence continues at coordinate 7,406 of JAQUSX010000006.1, forward strand.
CGACGTGCCTAACGACAAAATGGGCATTTTGCAGGATGTGCATTGGGCGGGCGGAACAATCGGATACTTCCCGACATATGCGCTAGGCTCGGCTTACGCTTCGCAAATATATCACAAAATGTCGCAGGACATTGATACGAAAAAAGAAATGGGCAGCGAAAACTTAAAACAAATAAATCTCTGGCTGAAAGACAAAATTCATAAATACGGCTCAACAATGGACCCGAAAGATATTTTGAAATCGGCAACGGGAGAAGCGTTCAACCCCAATTATTACGTTGACTATTTGATTAATAAATACGGCAAAATTTACGATATAAAATAAATTTTGTTTTTGGAATAGCTGAAAAGAAGATTGATTTTTTTCTTTTAAACTAGTGTAGATTATTTTATTTTAAGCCTAAATAAGAAACGCAAATAAAATACAAACGTTAATGTTTTAATAAGTAAAAAGAAAAAATAGACCGCGTATGCGGTCTATTTTTATGTATTATTTTTTTTATTAACTTTGCTCAAATGTCCGCAAAGAAGACTAGGTGTATAGTCAACGAGCATTACACCAATGGTTAGCAAAATTATTCTGTCGGCGGATTGTTTTAAGAAAAAATTATTCGCTTAAAGCTTTGTGATACGCCTCAAGAATAGTTTCTGACATCGCGTTTCTGGTTTCGGTATTAATGGGATGAGCGATATCTTTGTACTCGCCTTCTTTTGTTTTTCTCGAAGGCATCGCTATGAATAAATTATCCTTACCTTCAATAATTTTGATATCGTGAACTACAAAATAATCTTCGATGGTAACGGATGCGATAGCTTTGAGTTTGCTATCAGAATCTACCAATCGGATTCTTACGTCGGAAATCTTCATAAACTCCTTCCTTTGCTTGTAATTATATTGATTATACACTAAATTGTCCGCCTTTTCAATAGATTTTGAAAAATTCTTATATTACCCCGTTTCAAGGCATAATTTATAATAAAAATATTGTCGGCGGAAGTGAATTTTTATGAAAATACATTTCGTTGGAATTGGCGGAATAGGAATGAGCGCGCTTGCTCAGCATATGGCGAAAAAAGGTCATACAATAAGCGGAAGCGACGCCGTAAAAAGCGAAGTTACCGATATGCTGGAAAGTAAGGGAATAAAAGTTTTTATCGGGCATTGTGATAAAAACGTAATGGGCGCGGATTTATGCGTGGCGACGAGCGCGGCAAGCGTCGATAATCCCGAAATACTTTATTGCGTGCAAAATAAAATTGGGGTGCTTGCTAGACAAGAACTATTGGGTAAAGAATTTAACGCCTATAAAACGCGAATAGCCGTTTCGGGAACGCACGGCAAAACAACAACCTGCGGAATGCTTGCCGCCGCTTTTGAAAACTGCGGTCATATGCCCACGGCATTTATCGGCGGAATGACAAAACGGGGAAATTATATTGAGGGCGGAGAACCTTGTATCGCTGAAGCATGCGAGTACAAGGCGAGCTTTTTGACGTTAAGACCGACGATAGGCGTTATTTTGAATGTAGAAACCGACCACCTTGATTATTACAAAGACTTGCTTGGAGTGGAAAGAGCTTTTTCAAAATTCGCTTCAAAGGTGGATAAAGACGGCTATCTGGTATATAACGGCGACCAAGTGCCCGAACATATTTTAAAAATAACAAAGGCCAAACGCATAAGCTACGGATTTGAAAACAATAACGACTACCAAGCGGTAAACCTAAAACACAAAAAAGGAGTTTACGCTTTTGACGTTATAAGAGACGGCAAATATTTTTATTCGGTAGAGCTTAGAATACGCGGCAGACATAATATTTACAATGCTCTGGCTACCGTCGTCGTCTGCGACCTATTAAACCTCGACGCGGCAAAATGCGCGGAAGGCATAAATTTATTTGAGGGAGTGGAACGCAGATGGACGGTTGTGGAAAACGAGTTTACCAACGTCGTATTGGATTACGCGCACCATCCGAACGAAATCAGAGCTTTGATAGAAACCGCAAGGCAACAAGGTTATGAAAAAATAGTAATGGTTTTTCAACCGCATACATATAGCCGCACGCAAACGCTTTTTCGCGATTTTGTGACGTGCTTTAAGGGCGTAAACGAGCTTATATTACTCCCCATTTATGCGGCGAGAGAGCTCCCCATACCCGGCGTTACCAGCGAAAGGTTAACGAGAGTTATCAATGAAGTAGGTATAACGGAGGCGCGTTCCGCAAAGGATTTTGATGACTGCGCGAATATTATAAAAGAAAAAGCGGGAAAGGACGACCTTGTACTTGTAGTGGGCGCGGGCGACGTAAATAAGCTTGTTAATTTATTAGTTTAATTTTTATTTAGGCTTTTTACAGCTGTCATAACGGCTATTTTTAACGTTTCTTATCGTTAACGGTGAGCGTTGTTTCTATGATTTAAAACCGTAGTTGTAACAAATGATAAATTTTTATTGTTCCAAAACCAATGGAGTATACAAGTTTCTCTACATATTTGAAACGAGGATTTTTTTATTTTATTTTTTCAAAGATATTTTTATTCTATTTTTAATAGCGGACTTTTAAAATCGAGTTCACAGTTAATCCTTTGCTGATGTGCTGATGTTTTTATAACTCGATATTGCTTTAAAATCCCAATATATGGTATACTTAATTTATGAAAGATTACGTTTGCGTTATCGGGGGCGCGAATATAGATATTTCGTCTACCGCTTTCGCTCCGCTTATTAAGTGTGACAGTAATCCGTCCAAAACAACTTTGTCTTTGGGCGGCGTTGGACGCAACGTCTCTGAAAATCTTGCCAGACTGGGCGTAAACACAAAATTTTTGACCGCTTTCGGCAACGATATATATGCGGAAAAAATAATTGAATCCTGTAAAAGTTTAGGTATTGACACAAGCGATTCGCTAAAAACCGCTAGTCCCACGTCAACATATTTATGCATAAACGACAATAACGGCGATATGTTTATAGGCGCGTCAGATATGGAAATACTTAATCTAATAGACGAGGATTTTTTGCGGTCAAAACTAGAGTTATTGAATAACGCGAAAGCGGTGGCGATAGACACAAATTTGTCTCCGAAAGCGTTAGAGTTTATATTGAACAACTGCGTTGCGCCGATTTTTATTGAAACCGTGTCGGTAAACAAAACAAAAAAACTTCACGGTTTAGCAGGCGCGCATACGATAAAACCCAATATTTACGAAGCGGGCGAACTGGTCGGAATGAAGATTAAATCGCAAAAAGATTTGCATAAAGCCGCCGATATTCTCCATAAACACGGCTATAAAAACGTTGTGATAACGCTGGGCGAAAAAGGCGCGTTTTTTTCCAATGAAAAATCGGTTGGGTTGGTATGGGAAAAAGCCGATAAAATATTGAATACCACGGGCGCGGGAGACAGTTTTTTCGCTGCCCTTATATGGGGATACGTTTGCGGTTATGATTTAAAGACCGCTTGTCAATGCGGAAACAGAGCCGCGATAATGACTCTGGCTAGCGACAAGGCGGTAAACCCCGAAATAACCGCCGAAAAAATAACGGTTAAATAAACGGAAAAATATTATGAATGATTTTATTTGTGTTTCGGAAGAAGTAAAACAAGCTATAAAAGAAAACAAGCCGATTGTGGCTTTGGAATCCACAATAATTTCTCACGGTATGCCGTACCCGAAAAACGTCGAGACGGCTATGGCTGTGGAAGCCGTGGTGCGCAAAAACGGCGCGGTACCCGCAACGATTGCGATATTAAAAGGCGTACCGAAAGCGGGTTTAACCAAAGACGAAATAGATTATCTCGGCAAACGCGGGCATGACGTAATCAAAGTCAGCCGTCGTGATTTGGCTGCCGTATACGCAAAAAAAATCGACGGCGCGACGACGGTTTCCGCTACTATGCTGCTTGCTAATATGGCAGGAATAAACGTATTCGCGACGGGCGGCATAGGGGGAGCGCACAGAAACGCGCAAAGCACGTTTGATATTTCCGCGGACTTGGAAGAACTTGCGCGCACTCCCGTTTTGGTCGTATGCGCAGGCGCGAAAGCTATATTGGATTTGCCGCTTACCCGCGAGTATTTGGAAACAAAAGGCGTACCAGTCTACGGTTGGAAAACGTCTAATATGCCCGCTTTTTATACCCAAACGAGCGGTTTGACAGTCGATTACAGAGTGGATTCGGCGGAAGAAATGGCTGACATTTTCCGCGCGTCAAGAGAATTTAATATGGGCGGATCGCTGCTTACCGTGCCTATTCCAAGCGAGTTTGCTATGAGCGAAACGGCAATAACCGAAGCTATCGAGCAAGCTTTACGCCAAGCGGAAAAACAAAATATTAAAGGCAAAGAAGTTACACCGTTTTTATTAGAAAAAGTCGTGGAGTTAACGGGCGGAAAAAGTTTGGAATCAAATATAAAACTCGTTTTGAATAATGCGGCTGTGGCAAGCAACGTTGCCGTAGCTATCAGTAAAAATAGGAGAAAATTTTGGTGACGGAAGAAAAACAATCTCTAAGTGAAAATGAAGAACAAAAGCCGAAAAGGAATTTTTGGAAGTTTTTGCTTGTCAGTTGTATAACGGGAACTGTCGGGCTGGGTTCTTTTGCGCTGCTTGTTTCGGCATTTGAAAATATTCAAAATATCATAAATTACGACGTGGGCATAGTTATAGCCGAATATCTTTCGGTAATATGGAGCTGTACCTGCTCGTTTGTGCTTAACAGCAAGTTTACGTTTAAAGGTCGAAAGGCCCGCAGAATGGGTATATTCTTATATCTGGCTTTTTATTTTATCACCACGCCGCTAGGCAGCTGGATGATTGTCGCGCTGAATAACGCGGGCGTGTATATAATTTTTTGTAAAATCATAAAGATGACTATTAATGTCGTACTGGATTATCTTTATTGTCGGTATTTCATTTTTGCGGTTATCAAAAAGCGTTACGACGAAACGCCTATTCCTGAGTCGACCCCAAACTTTGATTTAAAGAAAAACTAAATAAAAAAGGACTCTCTTACGAGTCCTTTTAATTTTGTCAATTTTTAATCAATATCGACTATTACGGATTTATGCCTGAGGTCGTCGGTGGTCATTTTTTCTATCTGTTTATCCAGCTCGGAAAATTTTACGGTGTTTCCGATAAGACAACTGGTATCTATTTTATTCGTCGCCAGTATATTTATCGCCGCGGGGAAATTGCCCTCGTACGTATTAACCGAGTAGATGTGAAGCTGCTTTGACGTAATTTGACTAAGGTTTATCTTTTCCATTTTTTCAGTATTTAACGCCAAACATATGCTTGCGCCGTAAGCCGATACTTCCAAAATATCGTTAAGCGGATATTGACTGTTGGTAAGATATATTACTTTTTCGCACATTCTTCCGCTGGTGATATTAAACATATCTTCTTTGAAATTTTGACTTTCAACGTAATTAAACGTGTAAAAAATACCAAGCTCGCGCGCGAGTTTCAGCGTTTCGCTGTCTTTGTCAATCAATATCGGCACGGCTCCGTAATAAGTGATAAGTTGCGCTATAATAAGCCCTAGTTTTGTCTCGGAATATATGGCAATATGGTCGCCTTTTTCAATGTTGAGAATATCAAGAATGTTAAGCGCCAGCGAAATATAGCCCGTAAACAAAGCTTTCTCAAAAGAAACGGTTTCGGGCAGCTTGTGCAAAGACGTGACGGGTAAATCGATAAAATCTCTAAAAACGCCGTTCGTGTTTACGCCGAGAGAGCGAAGATTTTCGCATTTTTGCGCCGAACCCGCAAGACAATGAAAACAGCTTTGACAAGGTATCGTGGGAGTGATAACTACTCTGTCGGCTTTTGTAAGCTCGGAATTTTCATCGGCAAGCTTAGACACAACGCCTGCGCCGTATCTTCCCAATATCAAAGGGAGTTCGAGTTTTATGGGATTTACATAAAAATCAAAA
>JAQUSX010000162.1 GCA_028710055.1 Clostridia bacterium
ACATAACGCCGATTAGCTGCGACGTTACCGACGCCGATTCATTACTTACCGCAAAAGAAAAAATCTCTGCGTACGGCAAACTAGAAGCAATTATTAATCTTGCGGGTGTGTTTTCAATGGAAAGTATCGTATTCGGCGACGAACAAAAACTGAGAAAAATTTTTGAAGTAAATTTTTGGGGCGTTTATCTCACCAACAAAATTTTCTTTGATATTTTGGAAAATAAAGCTAAAATCGTCGTTATGAGCAGCGAGGTCGCCCGTTACAGTCCGCACCCTTTTGACGCGTATTATACTATACCAAAAAAAGCTCTCGACGCTTACTGCGACGCGTTCAGGCGCGAATGTCTTTTTTTGAACATTAAAGTGATAAAAATCCAAGCGGGCAGTTTTGCCACCAATATGCCCAAAAAAGCGGCGGAAGAATTTGAAACGCTGAAAAACAACTCGCCCGCATTTGACGAGGTTCTAACCGCGTTCGACCGCTTTGTCGGTAAAGAGTTAAGTAAAGGCAAAAAAACCGACGTTATAGCTCAATTGATTTTAAAAATATTGCAGTCCCCACGCCCGAAAATTTGTTATCGCGTACACAACAGTATGAAATTAAAACTTATCAATATGCTGCCCGAAAAAACGCAGGATCAGCTTTATAAAATAACGGCGAAATTATTTGGTAAGAGCCGCAAAACAAAATCTTAATAAAGACATATTTTTTGAGAATAAAATAAATAAAATATAGAAAAGAAAAATTTTCGGAGGAAATAAATGAATCAACTTAAATTGCCAAAAAAATCTGTCTCGCCCATATTTATGATAATCTGCGCCTCTCTTATTATCGTCGCGTCAATAATAATGTCTTTTTTATTTACGCGTATTTTAGCGATATCCAGCGCGTTTTATGTTTACGGAGCAATTCTTCTTATCATACTTACCGCAACGCTTGCAAAAAGAGAAGCAAAAGTCCTATACGCACCTTTGGCTATATTCGCTTTCCCTTTAATCAACAGCTGGACTTTTGGAATAATATCTCTTTATTACATAGTCGGCTATCTTGCGGTTGCCGCGCTTACGGTTCTTACCGTTAACAAGGTAATAAAAAGCAAATTACCCGCAATCATTACTTTTTCCGCTTTCGCTTTGGGTTCAGTCGCTTTAGTAACTATACTCAGCTTCACAGCGTTGTACGGATTTTTTATAAGAAATCTTTTCTTTATTTGTTGGGAAATCACTTTTGTGGCTTTTTGCGGCGCGTTCCTTGCGTTTATTCTCGGGCTTAGCGATAATCCCGAAAAAGAATATTACGATAACGCAAATACTTTGAAGATTATGAGCGTTGCAAAGCGTGTGGTTTTGACGGTCGTGACTTTGGGCATATATTCTTTTATTTGGGTGTACGATGTTTGCCAGTCGCTTAAATATCTCAAAAAAGACGATACGGATTTTGTCGGCGAATATTTGAGCCTGTGCTTCGTGCCGTTTTACGGTTTTTATTGGATGTTTGTCAAAAACAATCATTTCTTTGAAAATATTTGCGCGAAAAATAATAAAGGCGACGATTACAAAATTCTTTATTCGGTGTTGTTTTTATTACAGCTCAGCTGGCTATGCTACGCGTTAATCCAAAACGACATTAACCGTGTCGGCGAAACGCTGTTACCTTTTACCGAAAAGAAAGAAGAAAAACCGTCCGTAGATGAGTAATCTTTTGAAATGCTTATTTAAAAAAATCTTAGAAACAAATAATTTGCTTTTTATGATTAAAAAATTACTACAAGTTTGCATAAAACTAAATTAATAACAATATCAAAAAACGCCGCTATATTAGCGGCGTTTTACTTTCATATAAAATTAAATTTTGGAGTTTATTAGTTCGCAGTACGCTTTGGCTACGTTTTTGCCCGTCACTCTTTCTATACCTCTGAAAAAGGCGTTGCTGTTTACTTCGCATAATACTGGTTCGCCGTTAAATCCGCGGAGTAAATCAATTCCGCAGTATTCCAGATTTAACATCTTAGCGGCCTTTTCGGCGCATTCGCGGTAATCGTCGGACAATTCGCATAGTTCGCCGCTGCCGCCTAACTCTATATTAGACCGAAAATCCGCTGTGTTAAAACGCTTGAACCACGCGAACGCTTTACCGCCGATAACGATAACACGGGTATCAAAACCATAACTGCTGCCGATAAACTGCTGATAAAGATGTTTGCGGTCAATCATACTCTTTCTCACGTCGATTAACTGTTCTGGTGACTCGACCAAATGCACTTGTTTGCCAAAAGAGCCGTAACACTCTTTCACTACCATAGGCAGCCCTAGTTTGCCAAGAACATAAGAAATAAATTCGTGGTCGTCTATTTTCAAATTATAACAAAGCGGCGATGGAACGGTGATAGGCATATTGATACCGCTTTTTGCTAGAGCGATATAGGTATCCATTTTGTCGTCGGAAACGGCTATGCTTCTTGCGGTATTAAAGAGTTTGTATCCATATTTTTCCAAAAGGGTAGCGATATGTATATCTTTATCTAAATACAAAATAAAATCCGCTTCGGGAAGATTGGAGATAATAGAGCCGTTTTCATCAATATAAACCGAGCCAATATTTCGTATTGACTGCGTTTCGATACCGAGTTTGGAAAACTCTTCCATAAAGCGGCTAACCTGATATTCCTGCCCTTCCGAAGAAGCAAAAGCGTTAAGTATAATGATACCTTTTTTCATAAAAATAAGTATATCACGTTTTAAAAAAAACACAATCAAATTGACAATACGCTTTACAACAAAAATTTTTTATGATATATTTTACGTAACTTACGGACGATTAACTCAGCTGGGAGAGTGTCTTCTTGACGTGGAGAAAGTCACAGGTTCGAGTCCTGTATCGTCCACCAATA
>JAQUSX010000163.1 GCA_028710055.1 Clostridia bacterium
AAAGCAGTCGTAAAAACCGTCGGTATACAGCACAATCATATCGCCGCTTTGCAAAGCTTTTTTCGTGCTGGACGGTTTCATTTCCTCCAAGACACCCAAAGGCAGATTGCCGCCGCTTATAAACTGAACGTCTCCGTTACATCTGACGAGCGACGTCGGCGAACCGAGTTTAATAAAATCTGTCAAGCCTCGATTAAGATTTACCACGCAGATATCCACGGCGGTAAAGTTTTCCTCGTTAGCTGTGGCCAATAGTTTATTAACCGAACTAAGTATAATATCGTTGTCAAAGCCCGCCTTGTAAAAGTTTTCTACAAGCGATATAGCAACGTTGCTCGTTTTTTCCGCGCCCACACCGCTGCCCATACCGTCGCATAGCGCAAGCATAAATTTGTCTTGATTGATTTTGATGAAAGAATGCGTATCGCCGGAAATTTCGCTGCCGTCTTTCACTTTCGCGGCTAAACCGAAAGTAATATTGTAAGCGGGTTTTTGTTTTAGGTGAAGTATAATCCAGTTTGTATTGTCGGGTATGCGTTCAACGGCGTCAATCATCATATTACAGTTTGCAATGCGCGAGACTATTTGAAGCAATATATCTTTGCCCGCATCGTCCGACGCCACCGTCAAAGTCACGAAAAGCTGTCCTTGCTCTTCCCAAATTACGACTTCTTTTACCAGTACGTTGCAAAAAGTCAGTTCTTCCAGCATAAGTTTTTCTTTTTCTCGGTCAAAAGCCAACACGCCTTTGCATTGCTGTGAAAGCTGCATCAATATCTGACTGACACCGCTGAGCTGCTCGCCTATCAGCAGCTTACTGTTGTCGCTGCTCGTGCTTGACATATAATATTGTTTGTAAGTGGCTACTTCGCTGTTAATGCTGGAAAGAATGGAATTTAGTCTGTTGCATTTACTCGCCATTCCGCTTGGCAGGTCGAGTAAGGTTGCTTTACCTCTGTCCATTGCGGCGGCAGTTATTTCACAAAAATCTTTTTCCGTCTGCTGCAAATTCGTACGCCAGCACGTCGCGCGCAGAGTGCAGTCACGGCAAACGCTGTCGCAAACTTCTCTGGATATTGCGATAACCGCTTTTTCGGGATCCAAAACTCCTTTTACCATTGACTTAAAAGTCAATTCCATTTGATAAAAAATGTCCATCAACTCAAAAAACTTTTTGGCTAGGTTCGACCTGAGTCGGTTTATTATGTAGCGCGCGGAGTATTGTTCTTTCGCGCCTCCCAATGTATCCGACAGTTTGTCCAAAGTTTTCGTCGGCACAACGCAGAATAGCCCGCACCCGATAACGCAGGGCACAAGAGTTAGCGCGTCGAAAGAACCGTAAGCGGCAAAAAAGTACATAGTTATAACTTCGGTAAGCAATATCGCCAAAGTCGACAACCATCTTGAAATAGTGGAAAATCCTACTGCCGCCAACGCCCAAAGCGTGAATACGGCAACGTCTGTTAATGCGCCCGTAGCTACCGCGCTTCCAAGACCGAACACCGCCGCCACGCAAAAAGCCGTTGTTTTGTCATAAACGAATAACGCCAATAGTATAGCAAACGGCACGACAAGTCTTATTACTTGGAGATTATATATGTAAAACTGCGACGCTACCGAAGACAAAGCGACAACCATAGCAGCAACGCAAATTTTTTCATCAATTCCAAGACGATATTTTAGACCCCGTACTAACAAAGCGCGCACGACGTAGACAGAAACGAAAGAAAAAATCAAAGCTATACCGCAGTTTATTAAGCGGGTAAAAAGCATATCGGGACCTTCCAGCCCGTATAAAACATAAAAGACCTGCGCAAGTAGCACGTAAAAAATCAGCAGTCCCTTGTTTATTTTTCTTTTTATAACTGTGTAAATAATTGCGACCAAAAGCATTACCGCGCCTTGCGTTAAAGCTACAAAAATTGACGATACGTCAAACGGCAAAGACGAAAGACAAAAAACAAGCGTGGAGATATACGGATTCAAACAATATAAAAATCCGACATAAAGTCCGAATGACAACGAAACGGGAAATGGACTTTTGCGCAAAAGTAATAATAATACAAAAAAACCTATGTAGACGAAAATTTTTTTTACTACGTTTTTAGACATAGACCCTCATTATCGTACTTATATTTAATAATAACTCGGCGCAAATTAAACGCTATCGCTAAAAATGCGACATTTAGTTGAAATATGTCGATAAAAAATTTAATTTCGCACTATGATTTACAATAACCTTAGGTTTAGAATTTTATTTACTTTTTTTGCATTATCTTTTTTAGATTTTAAAAAAAACAATAGTAAAAATTACAAACGCAACAAGAATAAATTACTCTATCTTTGAAAGCTCTTCCAGAAAGTCGTCATATTTTTTTTCTACACCATACGTTCTTGCCATTTCTTTGAGATCGGATAAACGATAGTCGTAAAAAAACTCTCCGTACGGACTATTAAAAAGTTCCGGAAAATATTTCTTTCCCAATTTTAAAACTTCTTCATCTTTCACCAATTCGCTGATTTTACTTTCTGCTGAATATTTCGGCATTAAAATCCTCCTTTTTCGCGCGACGAGAAAATTCGCCGCTAAACGTTTTTTATACAATATATTAACAGTTGAGAAAATGTGTTAATTATTTACTTTTTTCAATTAAAATAAATTATTTTGTCGACGGAATTTTATTTGACCGCTCGCGAACTATTTGATATTATCAATTTATTAAGTTCGTCTCTTCGCCGTTAAGACGCGGCGGTATTTTTTCTAAAGAGGTATTTATGTCATTTGTTTTAGTGGGGATAGGCGGAGCCATCGGCGCAGTTTGCCGATATGGGATTGGATTAATTTCGGCGGAATGGAATTTCCCGATAAAAACGCTTTTG
>JAQUSX010000164.1 GCA_028710055.1 Clostridia bacterium
CCCAAAGCTTTCATATTTTCAACGATTTTTTTACGGCATTGTTCTCTTGTTAAACCAACATAATCTTCGCCAGCAAGCTCGTTCATCGTGCCGTCGCCGTTCATTACTTTAATAATGGGTAAATCGTGGCGCGCGCCGACTTCAAAGTCGTTGGGATCGTGAGCGGGAGTTATTTTCACAACGCCCGTGCCGAAATCTTTTTCAACATATTCGTCAGCTACTACGGGAATAATTCTGTTGACAAAAGGCACTACCACTTTTTTGCCGATTAAATGAGAATATCTTTCGTCCGTCGGATTTACCGCAACAGCAGTATCGCCAAGCATTGTTTCGGGACGTGTGGTCGCAAAAGTAAGACTGTCTTTGCCGCCAGTTGTAAAATATTTAAAATACCACAGATGCGACGCTTGTTCTTCATACTCCACTTCGGCGTCGGACAAAGCCGTTTGACAGCACGGACACCAGTTTACTATTCTGTCGCCTTGATATATCAAACCTTTGTCAAATAGTTTTACAAAAACGTGTCTTACCGCTTTTGAAAGATTTTCGTCCATTGTGAACGCTTTTCTCGTCCAATCGCAGCTAAGACCAAGACTTCTTAACTGGTTTTCTATTCTTCCGCCGTACTCGGCGTACCACTGCCACGCGCGCTCCAAAAACTTTTTTCTGCCAAGAGCGTATTTATCCGTGCCTTCGGTTTTTAGTTTTTCGATAATTTTTACTTCGGTAGCTATGGAAGCGTGGTCGCTGCCAGGCAGCCAAAGCGTGTTAAAGCCTTTCATTCTTTTATAGCGAATAAGACAGTCCTGAATAGCAGTATTGAGCGCGTGACCGATATGAAGCTGCGCCGTAATATTCGGCGGCGGCATAACGATAGTAAAAGAAGGTTTGTCCGAATTTAGGTCGGGCGTAAAATATCCTTGCTTTTCCCACCAAGAATAAATGTCTTTTTCAAATTTCTTCGGTTCGTAAGTCTTTTCCATCATAGCTTTATATCTCCAAAAATTTTTTTTAAAATAAAAAAACCGCGTTAACTGTCCATATAAAGGACGTCAACACGGAATGCTTAACGCGGTACCACCTTAATTCAAGTTTTAAACAAGAACTTGCATCTCAAAACAGATATAACGGTCTGACTCCGCTTAGGCTACTGCACTTTTTCACCCAAGAAGCTTCGCAAAACTACCTTCTCCGCGCCGTTTCCGCCGCTTTTCACCATTCGCGGCTCTCTATAGGTTCGTCACACGGATACTCCTTTTTGCTCAAACGCTTTATTAGATGTGATTTTATAATTATTTTACGCTTTTGTCAAGAATATTAGCGCCCTTTCGCCTTAAAAAGCATATTTTCTTATCATATATAAGGTCTTTTATTAAATATCCGACGATAAATATCAAGTTTACCGCTCCCAAAACCGACATAATCGGATAAGCGTACGCTATAATCGCGTCAAAGCCCGCGAAAGAAAATACCGTCGCTAAAAACATCAAAACCCAAACATCGCTTTTTTTATCGTTAAAAATTTTTTCCATTCTTACAACCAAAGGAAATCCCGTGCTTAATATAGTCGTAAGTATTGACAGATAAAGCACGGCGGTAGCGACTAAATAAAACCAATAACCGTAGTTTTTTGCCAGCGAAATAAGCGGCATCGGGACAAAACTATAAACGGGGTCGTTAAGACGCAGAAGCTCTAAAGTTATGAGCGTGCCGAGCAAAAGCGCGCTGATAAACGACGCTATTATATTTTCTTTTTTCGTCATACTTTTCGCTAAATTAGTGAGTATGCCGCTCATCATTACGACATTAAAGCAAACGTATCCTAGCGACGGGAAAAATTTTGCGTTTCCTTGCGCACCGCCGCCCCCAGCGCATACAGCAGCGACAAAAAAGATAATTAACGGCACTGCCAAGGCGTTAAGCGCTTTTACTCCTTTTATTCCTTTTTTAAGAATAAGCGCGGATAAAACTGCCGTAACGACCGCAAAAACGCCGAATTTTTCGTCTATGCCCGTTAAATCAGACAGACACAAATTCGCCGCCGCAAGCATTGTCGAAAGCACGAAAAAAAGACACAAAGACAAAGATGTTTCCGCGACTAAGCTTACTTTGCCGTACAGTCGTTTAAACATTTCGTCTGTTGCCGATATTTGAAATCTATTGGCGAATAACGAAACTACCGTAAAAGCCGTAAAAAAAAGGAAAAAACACAAAACTCCTACTACTATCGAGTTGCCGCCGTAAAAAAAGACAAAAATTTCTCTGCCCGTAGCGAACCCCGCTCCTATTACGCTGCCAGTCATTACAAAAACTGCTGATAAAACTCTAAAAAAACTTTTCACTTTAATATTTTACACGTTAATTTCTTTAATAAGAACATATATGACATCCGTTTTGATATTTCAAAAAAAATAAAATTAAGCGGCAAAAAAACAATTAAAATAAAAAAATAAAACCGCCAAAATTAAGCGGTTTTTAATGAAAATGAAAATTTTATTTATTAAGAATAAATAGATTTATCTAGCTCTATCACGTCTGAATACTCCACACCAAACGCAAGACAAATATCTATATCGGTCATTCCTTCGATATTAGCGTGCCTTGTTATTACCGCGGGCAAACATTTGTCAAAAGCGAGCTGGCTAAGCCCCAAATCCGATAGACGGGATTCCAAGTCAAAAGCTACGGCATAAAGTTTTGAAATATCGTCCTGATACAAAACTTTCTCAAAAGCGAGAACGGAAACGACTTCTCTCATTGCTTCTTTGATTAAGGCTGGCGGAGCGTTCAAGGTAAACTCAAAAAACTTGTGTTCGGAAACCAAACTGATTTTGCCTGTCGGGTTGAGTTCCAAGATTTTGTTTAGTA
>JAQUSX010000165.1 GCA_028710055.1 Clostridia bacterium
CCGATCTCACCGTTTTTATTTTAAATCTGCGGTATGAGTTGGAGTCTTTTTGTCCGCCAGTAAATACCACCATAGACGCCACTTTGTCCACACCGCTGATATTACTGATATCGTAACACTCTATCCTTTGCGGATAAGCGGTAAGGTTAAGGCTTTCTTTTAGTTGAACGCACGCGCCGATAGTCGTATTATATTTTTTGTCAAGCTGCGACTGACTTTTTTCCAGTTTTTCCTTGGCGTTTTCGTAGCTCATATTGACAAGCTGCTTTTTTATTCCTTTTTGCGGGCAAGTAACCGATATTTTGCGTTTGTAACGCTCTGTAAATATTTGTTCCAAAATCTCGTCGTCAACGGGCAGATTTACCAAAATTTCTTTTGAAAGCGGCGTTTGTCCGTCGCAGTAAGCCGCCAAAAAGCTCGTCAACGTTTGCGCTTCGTCAAGTCCAGCGTCCACAGCCGAATGATTTTCCGATAATACCGTTCTGCCTTGTCTAATTGTCATTACGTTAACGATAGCGTTTTCGCCGTTGCCGCATATCGAAAAAACGTCGTAATCGACTTGTTTTGTCATTTCGGTTATGCGGGCGCAAAAACGGTTTAATATCGCTATTTGATTTTTATATTGCAAGGCTTGTTCGTACTGTTCTTTTTCGGCGGCTTCGGTCATTTTTGCGGTCAATATTTTTTTAGCTTCCCCGTCCTCGCCGTTAAGTAAAGCTATGATTTTTTTAATAGTTTCTTTATATTCCGTCTTTGTGACCGCGCCCACGCAAGGAGCGGGGCATCTCCCGATAAAATAATTCAGGCACGGACGAAAATTTTTCGGTAGTTTTTCAAAATTGTAATTGCAGTTTATGGACGGATAAACGGTGGATAATAACTCCGACATTTCGCGTATGCTTCCCGAAATAGGACCAAAATATTTTGCCTTATCGTTTGCGAGTTTTCTGACAAACGCGAGTTTTGGAAAATCCGCTTTTACGTTTATTCTTATATAACAATGCTCCTTGTCGTCTTTGAGCAGGATATTGTAAGGCGGCATATATTCTTTTATTAAATTATTTTCAAGCGAAAGCGCGTCGGCTTCCGTCGGCGTTATAATGTAGCGAAAATCAGCCATATGCGAAAGCATAGCGGCGACTTTTTCCTGCTTTACGTTCGGCGAAAAATACTGGTGTACACGTTTTTTAAGATTTTTCGCTTTACCGACATAAAGAACGTTTCCCTGCGAATCGTAATAAATATATACGCCGGGATTGTCAGGTACAAGTTTTAGTTTTTGTTTGACATCCATCAGTTTGATTATAACATATTTTCAAACGTTGACTATTTTTTTAGCCGATAATACGGTTGGAAATTTATGCTTAACCTATCTATAATATGAAATTTTTGTTTTAAAAATTTGAATACGTTAGCTTTTTTTATTTATTAAATTCTTCTATTATTTATTTGAGGTTATTAGCAGCAATAAAATAAGCGGTAATCTCTTACCGCTGTTTAAAATGTTAAATTACATTTGTTTTTATTTTGTAAATGACATTATTTGCACTAGCCCGTTTAACGCTTCGTTGAGTTTTTTCTGCTGCTCTACCGTTCTTTTTTGCGAAAGTTTTTCCGACGAAAGCAAAGACGCGATTTTTTGAGCGTTAAACTGCGGTACGCCGCCCTCGCGCAAAAATTCTATTTTTTCGATTAATTCTTCCGTCGCCTTTTCGTCTATTTCGCCGTCTGCGGTAATTTCGCCGTTATTTTTGCCGAAAACCGCGTCCATATAACCGATGAGTTTCGCAACCGAAAGAGTAATCTTTTTTTCTCTGAGTGAAAACACAAAATTCACCCACAGCAAAGACGCTCCAAAAAACAAAGCGGAAAAAGCCGCGCCGAATATCGCGAAAGTGTCGAACGATCCCAACGCGATATTAAATACCGCCAATGCCATAGCGAAGACCACGGCGACAACCGCGGATATCACGCCGCGTTTCGTTTGCTTTTTCTTTACAAAACGAAAAATATCTCTCGGCAAAATATTAGTGCCTGTCGCGTACGTTTGCCACATAAAACGGTATTCGAGCGGCAGCGAATTAGCAAAGCTCGCGTCCTTCGTTTGACCTAAGATTTTCGTCGCTTTCAATATTTTTTTCAAATCTTTTCCGTAAGCGTCCGTTCCGATACTTAATATCAAAAAAAGTATCAAGGCAAGCAGGATGCCGCAAAAAAAGTATGCGTAATACTCGGTTACAAATTTCAATGCCAACGCTAAATTCATTTTTATTCTCCCAAAAGAGTTTATAAATTCCGCTTATATTTTTGCCAAAAATAGGAAAAAAACACCTTTTTTCAAGGCGTTTTTTCTCTTTTATTTTTATTTTAAGTTATTCGACTGCTTAGCGAGTTTTTGAAAATCTTATTATTTTCGCTATTTTTATTAAAAACTTGCGAAAAATGCTAGCAAAATTTTTAGTTTGTTTATAGCATTTGAATTTGCAAAAATTAACTCACCAGCGGTTGACGGCGTGTTCGCAAAAACCGTTTACGTTGACAAGATTGACCTTTGTGCCGTCGTCCATTACCGCCACGCCGTTATAGTAACCGAAAACCTGGTGACAACGGTTGTGCATCACAACAAAATCCGTTTCGGTAAAGTTGTCGTAAAAGGGCGTGAACGTCATTTCAAAACGCCCGTCGTCGGACGAAAACGTCCACGGTTTCATGTAATCGTGTTGGTCGAGCGACGCGGACACGCTTTGCAGTTTGTGGCAGACTCCGTCCACAAAAAGCATATTTTCCGTCGCGTTTGCGGTCTTGCCAAATCCCCAACCAATATTAAATCCGACAATATGCCCGTCAATATTCGT
>JAQUSX010000166.1 GCA_028710055.1 Clostridia bacterium
ATAAACCGCTCAAGGCCTTGATATTCGATTGTCAATACGACAACTATAAAGGCGTGCTTATTTTCACCCGAATAGTTGACGGAAAAGTAAAAGTCGGCACAAAAATAAAAATGTTTCAGCATAAAGGCAAAGTTTACGACGTTACCGAAGTCGGCGTTTTCGCGCCCAAATTTTTGCCCGTGGACGAGCTTACGGCGGGCGACGTCGGTTATATCGCAGCAAGCATAAAGACGGTCGGCGACGTAGGTGTCGGCGATACCGTGACGGACGCCGAAAATCCAGCTAAGGAACCGTTAAAAGGTTATAAAAGCGTTTTGCCTATGGTCTTTTGCGGAATTTATCCAGCTGACGGCAGTAAATACAACGATTTACGAGACGCGTTGGAAAAATTGAAACTTAACGACGCATCGCTTCTTTACGAACCCGATACCTCCGTTGCGCTAGGTTTCGGTTTCCGCTGCGGCTTTTTGGGACTGTTGCATATGGAAATAATACAAGAGCGGTTGGAACGGGAGTTTGATTTGGATTTGGTAACGACTGCCCCGAGCGTCAATTACAAAATATTTACGACCGACGGACAGATTTTGGAAATTGACAATCCCACAAAAATGCCCGATCCTACAAAAATAGACCATATAGAAGAACCTATCGTTATGGCATACATTTACTCGCCGCCCGATTACGTCGGAGCTATTATGGAATTGTGTCAAAACAAACGCGGCGTTTTTATAGATATGACCTATCTCGATACAAAGCGTGTAAAAATTACGTACGAGATGCCGTTAAACGAGATTATTTACGACTTTTTCGATAGTCTCAAGTCCCGCACGCGCGGTTACGCTTCGCTCGATTATGAAGTAAAAGGCTATAAAACTGGCAGACTTGTGCGTATGGATATGCTGTTAAACGGCGAAATCTGCGACGCTCTCAGTATCATAGTACACGAAGACAGAGCGTACAGCCGAGGACGGCAAATCGCCGAAAAACTAAAAGACGCTATTCCGCGCCAAATGTTTGAGATACCAGTTCAAGCGGCAATAGGCAATAAAATCATAGCCCGCGAAACTGTAAAAGCTATGCGTAAAGACGTACTGGCGAAGTGTTACGGCGGCGACATAACGAGAAAGAAAAAACTACTGGAAAAACAAAAAGAAGGCAAAAAACGTATGAGACAAGTCGGCAGCGTGGCTGTGCCGTCTGAAGCGTTTATGTCCATACTCAAAATAGACGAATGACGACGGGCGTATACGTTCACGTTCCGTTCTGCGTATCAAAGTGCTATTACTGCGATTTTTGCTCGTATACGGACGGAAATTTTACTAAATATATTGATGCGGTCGTAAACGAAATAGGTTTGCGCGCGCCGAAAGAAAAAACGAAAATAGATACGATATATTTTGGCGGCGGCACGCCTACATTATTAAACGCTTGCGATACGGATAAAATACTCGGCGAAATTCGCGAGCGTTTCGTTATCGCCCCTAACGCTGAAATCTCGATAGAATGCAATCCCGCGTCGGCGACGAAAGAAAAAATAGCTGAACTCGTTGCGCTGGGCTTCAACCGTTTTTCGGTGGGGCTTCAATGCGCTGACGACGATATATTGAAAACGCTTAATAGGCCGCATAACGTAAAAGATTTTGTTGACACCGTTACGGCGATTTACGAATGCGGTGTAAAAAACGTCAGCTGCGATATAATGCTTGGATTGCCTAATCAAACGAAAAAAATATTAGATAAAACGTTGGATTTAATTGAAGAATTGAATCTTCCGCACGTATCGGCGTACGCTTTAAAAGTGGAAAAAGGCACGCCGCTCTCTAAAAAAATAAGAAAGGGCGAGATATCTTTGCCCGACGACGATTTTTCGGCGGATTTATATGAAAAAGTCAAGGAGCGTTTAGCCAAAAGCGACGTTTACCGCTACGAAGTTTCAAATTTTGCGAAAAAAGGATATGAATGCAAACACAATCTTATTTATTGGCATTTAAATGATTACTTCGGTTTCGGTCCGTCCGCGCACGGATTTATAAACGGCAGACGATACGCTAACGTGAAAAATCTTACTAAATATTACGAAAAAACCGCTATAGGCATAAAACCCGAAACGTATTCGAAAAAACAAAGTTTTGACGATAATGTTTTTGATTACGTTATGCTTGCGTTTAGGCTTGACGAAGGATTGGACAGATCGGATTTTTCGCATCGATTCGGTATAGACTTTATAGAAAAATATCCAAAGATTATCGATTTGATAAATAAAGGTATTTTTATTAAGGATGGCGATAAAATAATGGTTGCGCCAAAATACGTATACGTTTTGAATGAAATCCTTGTGGAGCTGTTATTCGACTAACGAATTGATTGAAAAAATAATTTTAAATAACAAGAATAAAATAAAAAAACCGCAACATAATAATACCGTAACACCGCGAAAATCAAATGGAAAATTGTTTGAGAGTTATCAGCTAATTTCGTTGATTTTAAAGTAAAAAAGTTGGCTTAAATACTTGACACTTTTTTATGGCGGTGTTATCTTATTATTAGTGTTTAGCACTCACACCAAAAGATTGCTAGCACTGATGTAAAAGTATTTGCGTAAGGTGAATATAATAAAAAAAGAAAGAGGTAATTTATGCCGCTATCTGAAAGAAAAAAGAAAATTTTAAAAGCGGTCGTTGACGGATATATTGAAAGCGCAACTCCGGTTTCCAGCAAGGAAATCCAAGAAAAGCACTTGCCCGATTGTTCGTCCGCCACCATTCGCAACGAGCTTTCCGCGTTGGAATCAATGGGGTACTTAGTACAGCCTCACGTTTCAGCGGGACGCGCTCCAAGCGAAAAAGCTTTT
>JAQUSX010000167.1 GCA_028710055.1 Clostridia bacterium
AATTTGCGCAAAAAAATTTGAGTTTTATAATAAATCTGTAAAATGGGTTATATGCGCAACAATACTTGCAATTATTTCCGGTATAATAAACTGTTTAATATAAAAAATTAAAACTCTTGAAATTCAAGAGTTTTTTTATTTGTATTACATTTCTTTACGGTTTTCCAACGCTTTAAGTAACGTAATTTCGTCGGCGTACTGCAACTCGCTGCCTATTGCGATGCCTTGCGCAAGGCGGGTTACCTTTATTCCCATAGGCTTAATCAGCCTTGCCAGATAGCTCGCCGTCGCTTCGCCTTCCACGTCGGGGTTTGTGGCGATAATTATTTCTTTTACGTCGCCCGTAAGCCTTTCCATTAATTCTCTTACCCGTATGTCTTTCACACCGATATTCTCCATCGGGCTGAGAACGCCGCCCAAAACGTGGTACACGCCCCTATAGTCGCGTATTTTTTCGATTGCCAATACGTCCTTTGCTTCTTTTACAACACAAATAACCTTTCGGTCGCGCTTGCTGCAAATTTCGCACGGATCAACGTCGGTGTAGTTTCCGCACACCGAACAAAGTTTTACTTTCGCTTTTGCGTCCAGTATCGCCGCGGCAAACGCGCGCGCTTGCTCGTCCGTCATATTCAAGACTTTTAGCGCGTATCTTTGCGCGGTTTTTTGACCGACTGACGGCAGTTTTGAAAACTCATTTATTAGTTTTGCGATAGGTTCTATATAATCCATTTGTCTATATCGCGCCCAATCCGCCGAAAGGTTTCATTATTTCTTCGGATAGCTCGTCGGCTTTTTTCTCGGCGTCCGAGATAGCCGCCATAATAAGGTCTTCCAGCATTTCAATGTCGTCGGGGTCTACCGCTTCTTTTTTTATTTTCACTTCGCTGACGGATTTTTTTCCGTTCATCGTAACGGTAACCATTTCGCCCGCGGCTGTGCCTGTCACAAGAGTATCTTCCAATTCCTGCTGAGCTTCCGCCATTTTTTGCTGCATCAATTGCGCTTGTTTCATAAGCCCTTGCATATTATTTCCGCCGAATCCGCCGAATTTGTTTGCCATTTATTTTTTCTCCTTTATATTTTATTTTACTTTTATATTAAATCACTTCGATATTACCAGCGACTTTTGAAAGCTGTTTTTTCTTGTCTTCCGCCGTTTCGTTTTCAGTTTTAACAGGATTAAACCTTAACCCCCATTTAACAAGTATATCGTTCAATATTTTTTTGTTGTCCTTGTCGTTAAGTCCAGTAAACTGCATATTGTTGCATTGCACAGTCATTAGTTTGTCTTCCACCCAAACCGAATCGAGCTGTGTTAAAATCGTGGTCAACACGGGGTAATTCATACCTCTAACTGTCTGCAAAACTTCCGCCCATATCGGACGGGCTTTATCGTAGTCTCTTTCCGCAACGGCTTTTACTTGCGGCGGCGTTTCAATAGGCTTTGCATTCGTTATCGGTGTGACGCCTCTTTTTTCCAGTCTGGCAATCCGCATTTCCAAAGCTTCCATATCGGTTTCGCCCGAGCTTGTCGCAAGTCTTAACGTTGCCGCCTCAAAAAGCAGTCTCGGCGAAAGCGAATAATGCAGTTTTGAATCGAGTTCGGTGTATATTTCCAAAGCCAGCAAAAGTTTTTTTATTTCCGCATTTTTTGAGATTTTGCTCAATCTTTCAAATAAATCTATCGGCAGCATAAGTAATTCGTTAGCGTTTTGACACGAATTCAAAATGAGCATATCGCGAAAAGCTTGTGAAAGGTCTTTTGCCAACAGTCCTACGCTCTTGCCTTGCGCCGTTAGTTCGTTAATGGAAGTCAAAATTTTGCCGGTATTATTAGTTAAAATGTTTTCCGCAAAATCCAAAACCGTCTTTTTGTCGGTCGCGCCCAGTATGCCCGTTACCGTTTCGTAATCGAGTTTTTCTCCAAACGCCGCGCATCTGTCGGCTATCGACAGCGCGTCTCTTACGCTTCCTTCGCCTGCCGCGGCAATAGCGTTTACCGCTTCGGACGTGGCTTTTATATTTAATTCTGAAAATATTCCGTTTATTATCTGCGCTATTTTTTCGGTAGGAACGAGATTGAAATCAAAACGCATACAACGGCTCAGTATAGTTGCTGGGATTTTTTGCGGTTCGGTCGTGCAAAGAATAAACACAACGTGCTTTGGCGGCTCTTCCAAAGTTTTGAGCAAGGCGTTAAATGCCGCCCCCGTAAGCATATGCGCTTCGTCGATAATGTAAACCTTATATTTTCCGCCCGCGGGCAGATACTGTACTCTGTCGCGTATTTCTCTGGCCTGTTCCACTCCGTTATTGCTCGCGCCGTCAAGCTCGATAATATCGACGGGGTTTACTTCCGTGCAAGCCGAACATTTTTTGCACGGGTTGCCTTTAACGGGACTTATGCAGTTAACCGCGCGCGCAAAAATACGAGCCGCGCTGGTTTTACCGATACCGCGCGTACCCGTAAACAAATACGCGTGCGAAATCTGGTTGGTTTCTATTTGATTTTTTAGTGTTTTACAGATATGTTCCTGCCCCGCTATTTCGTCAAAAGTCGTCGGGCGATATCTGCGGTAAAGAGCCTGATAAGCCAAAATCTAGTTCTCCTTAAAAAACGCGAGTTTTTTTCTAGCTCGCTGTAAAGCGGTATCCACCGCTTTTTTTGTTTTTCCCGTCATGGCGGAAATTTCCACATACGAATAGCCTTTCATATAAAGTTTCAATACGTTTTGCTCGGAATCCGTTAACTTTTCGTTTATGTATTCATGCAGTTTTTCAAGTAAATCTTTTTTTACAAGATAACTCAGCGGATCGGCCTTCGGGTCGGACAAATCGCAGTTGTCGT
>JAQUSX010000168.1 GCA_028710055.1 Clostridia bacterium
GCGTAAATTTTTCGGGTTTGACGGCAAAATAATTTTGCCACACGTTTTCGCCCAAAACTTCCTCCGCATCGTCTGAAAGATAAATGTCGATAATATTATTTTTTTCCGCTCTCGTGACGTTTTTGGCAAATTTTAGTCCTAACACTTTATCGTGCTGTCTAAGGTGCCACAAATCCGCTTTTTGTCCCGCAAGTCTTGTGCAATGTATCCGCGACTGCTGTCCCGCGCCCACGCCTATCGCTTGTCCGTCGTAAGCATAGCAGACAGAATTCGACTGCGTATATTTTAAGGTAATCAGCGCAACTATCATATCGGTTTTTGCGGATTCGGGAATGTTTTTATTTACGGTAACGATATTTTTGAACAAATTTTCGTCGATAGCTAGGTCGTTTCTTTTTTGCTGAAAGGTCACGCCGAAAACTTGTTTTCTTTCTATTTGGTTCGGCGTATATTGCTTATCAATTTTTACGACGTTATAAGAGCCGTTTCGTTTCGCGCGTAATATTTTCAGCGCTTTGTCGGTATAATCCGGTGCGATAATTCCGTCGCTGACTTCGCGGTTAATAATTTTTGCCGTTTTTTCGTCGCAAACGTCCGATAGCGCAACCCAGTCGCCGAAACTGCTCATGCGGTCGGTGCCGCGCGCTCTAGCGTAAGCGCAAGCGACGGGCGAATCGTCAAGCCCTTCTATGTCGCTGACAAAACACGCTTTTTTTAGTTTTTCGGGCAAAATTTTACCCACGGCAGCCGACGTCGGGCTTACGTGTTTGAAGGAAGCCGCCGCAACCAATCCCGTGGCTTCGCTTAGCTCTTTGACAAGCTGCCAGCTATTAAGCGCGTCCAAAAAATTTATGTAACCGGGTCTGCCGCTTAATATTTCGATAGGCAATTCGCTTCCGTCCGCCATAAATATTTTTGCGGGTTTTTGGTTTGGGTTGCAGCCGTATTTTAATTCAAATTCTTTCATAATTATTTTATATTTTTATTTATAATTTTGGTTTGAGAAGTTTTGTTAGCCAAATCAAAAAACTTCACAACCAAAGATATTTTGTTGTCGTTATTTAGGTTTTCCCATATTAGCGAAGTAAAAGTATCTATATCGTCGTCAATATTCACCGATACAGGTTCGCCCGCAAACGAAGGCAAAGGATTACCGTCGCTCATATATGTATGTATAAAATGCCCCGTGCCATTAACCGCTTCGTAATCAAAACAAAACCGAGAACATTTTTCGCCTTGTCCTTCGCTTTTTAAAATGGAAACGGAGTATCTAAAATTTTCATTTATGTCAAGTATCGCGCTTATTCGCGGGGTGAAATTCGGAGAGTCGGGCTCAAAACACCTTGTATTAAGGGCATTTGTGAATGCGTTTTTGTCGCCGCTACCTAAAAACTCGCAAATCGTGTCGGTTTGGTCGCCGTTAGTGACCACTACAGTGTTGTTTATTCTTTTTACGGGGGAATATATTATCAAAGACGGATCGGAAACTTTGGAAGCGTCGAATGGATAAATAGTTACGTTTTCGCCTTCTTTCTCAAAAACTCTGTTTCGGCTGTTAAGGCTTCTGCCCATAATAAAATACGCTACCGCCGCTTTTCCGCTCGGCGTCAGTCCTACGATAATACCCCTTCCGTGATATGTGTTGCTTTGTAAATAATTTTTAAAGTCATTCATTAGTTTTTTCCTTTAACTATTTCCGCGCAAAGTTTTTGCGTTACCTTTGGCAAAAGTTTCCATTCCGCTTTTTCCATAACTCTTTTTTGCAAACTGTTCGCTGTATCGTTTTTTTTGACTCTAACCTTTTTTTGCATTATTATTTTGCCGCCGTCGGTAATTTCGTTTACGTAATGCACCGTCGCGCCAGTATATTTGTCGCCGCTTTTAAGTACCTGCTCGTGAACGCCGATGCCGTAAAAACCTTTTCCGCAAAATTTTGGAATAAGCGACGGATGAACGTTGATTATTCGGTCGGTGTAAAGTTTTGTAAAATTTTCCGAGAAAACGCACAAAAAACCCGCCAGCACTATTAAGTCTATATCGAATTTTCTTAAAATCTCTATGATTGCCGTTTCAAATTCCGATTGCGTGTTATCTTTCCTTTTTATGACAAAACGCGGTATACCGTAATTATCCGCTCTTGTCAAGGCATAAACACTATCCTTGCTTGAAATTACGACCGCGATTTCACCGTCATGAATTATTCCTTTTTTTATGCTGTCTATAAGGGCTTGGAGGTTCGTTCCGCCGCCCGATACCAAAACAGCTATTTTTGCTTTCATTTTTTATTTTCCTTAACCAATAATTACGCGTTCGTCGGATTTTACGATTTCGCCGATTATATACGGATTTTCGCCGTTTTCACGCAAAACCGCCAAAGCTTTGTCCGCATCGCTCTTCGATACAGTCACGCTCATGCCCACGCCCATATTAAAAGTGTTGAACATATCGTGCTCGGATATTTTTCCGAGGCTAGCGATAAGGTCAAAAATCGGCAAAACTTTTACGTCGTTTTTATTTATTTTTGCCGCAAGCCCGTTTGGCACGCTGCGCGGAATATTTTCATAAAAACCGCCGCCCGTAATATGCGATACGCCTTTTACGGTAACTACTTCAAATAGTTTGACCATGGGTTTAACGTAAATGCGGGTGGGTGTCAATAACGTTTCGCCAAGCGTTTTTCCGCCAAGTTCATCGTAAATTTTGTTTATATTGCCTTTTTTTTCTATGTTAAATACTTTGCGGACAAGAGAAAATCCGTTGCTGTGCACGCCGCTGCTTGGTAAAGCGATAATAACGTCGCCATTGGCCGTCTTTTTATTATCCAGGATTTTAGTTTTGTCCA
>JAQUSX010000169.1 GCA_028710055.1 Clostridia bacterium
AATAGAGCGCAGCAAACCTTTTGTGTATTCGTGTTTTGGATTGTAAAAAATTTCGTCCGCCGTGCCTTGTTCGCATATGCCGCCCGCGTACATGACCAAAACTTCGTCGCATAGCTGGGCGATAACGCCAAGGTCGTGGGTAATCATAATGATTGCCATACCAAGCTCTTTTTGAAGATTTATCATAAGTTCAAGTATTTGCGCTTGTATGGTAACGTCCAAAGCCGTGGTGGGCTCGTCCGCTATTAATATATCGGGTTCGCAAGCGAGAGCCATCGCTATCATAGCACGTTGACGCATACCGCCCGACAGTTCATAGGGGTATTGTTTTACCCTTTTTTCGGGTTCGTTTATGCCTACCAAATGAAGCATTTCGATAGCGCGCGCTCTTGCTTCTTCTTTCGTTCTTTTGGTGTGGAGCAAAATAGCTTCTTCAAGCTGATTGCCTATCGTATAAACGGGGTTCAAACTCGTCATAGGGTCTTGGAATATAATACTGATATTGTTGCCTCTTATTTCGCGCATTTCCTCATCAGTACAGCCGACAAGCTCTTTACCCTTAAATTTAATGCTTCCGCCGACTATTCTGCCGGGATGCGTCAAAATTTGCATCAAAGAATACGCTGTGACGCTTTTTCCGCTTCCGCTTTCGCCGACTATGCCCAAAACCTTTCTTTCGTCCAAATTGAATGAAACTCCGTTAACCGCTTTTACTTCTCCCGGAACCGTAAAGAACGAGGTTCTTAAATCTTTTACTTCTAACATACTCATAAAAATTTCCCTCCTTCCTTAGTTTTTCAATCTCGGATCAAACGCGTCTCGTAGACCGTTGCCGAAAAGGTTGAACGACAATACTATCAAAAAGATAAATAATGCGGGCAGTAACAATCTATATGCGTAAGAATATATGCCCGACAATGCGGTGGACGCCAATGAGCCAAGGCTCGGCATCGGCGCGGATACGCCCAGTCCCAAAAAGCTTAAGAAACTTTCGGTAAATATCGCGCTGGGGATTTGCAACGCCGTGCTTATAATAATGACGCTCATACTGTTGGGTATAAGGTGTTTTCTAATAATCCATCCGCTACTCGCGCCTACCGACTTTGACGCCAAAACAAACTCTTGTTCTTTTAAGCTAAGTATTTGACCTCTTACAAGACGAGCCATACCCACCCAGTAAAGAAGACCGAAAACCAGGAATATACTTACCATATTCGTGCCCAGTTTTTCAAACAGCGTCCCTTGCAAGGCCGGACCTAATGTTTTATTCAAAACAACGGAAAGCAAAATAATCATTAGCATATCGGGCAATGAATAGATAATGTCGACTATTCGCATCATTATCAAGTCTGTTTTACCGCCGACGTAACCCGAAATAGAGCCATAGATTATGCCTATAATCAATACAAGGATACTCGCGAATAATCCTACAAACAATGATACCCTTGTTCCGTAAATAACGCGAATAAAGTAATCTCTGCCCGCCTCGTCTGTTCCGAAAATATGCGGGAATATTTTTTCGCCCGCGGCTATTTTTTCAAGTTCGGTTTCGCCGTACTCAAAAGGCTGCAAATTAAGATAAGAGCCGTCGACGGGCTGGCCGGGAGTTATACCAAGCTGTTGCTCGTATGAATACGGCCACAACATGGGTACAAAAATAACCATTAGAGTAATAATGATAATTACCCAAAAACAAGCCATCGCGAGTCTGTTCTTCGCAAGTCTTTTTATCGCGTCTTTAAAAAAGCTGCTGCTCGGACTCATTCTGGCCTGCATTGCTTTTTCTTCCGCCGTGGCGGGCTGTAATTTCGCTATGTCAAGTTGAAAACTCAACGGATTCTTTTTTGGCATTTTGTTGTTATCCATTTATCTTGCACCTCATTCTCAGCTAAAATCAATTCTTGGATCTACTATCTTGTACAATATATCGGAAACCAGGGTCATTACTATAACAAGTGTCGCCAAGAAAATCGTTGTTGCCATAACCATCGGATAATCGCGGTTTGTGATACTGCTGACAAAAGCTCGTCCGAGACCGTTCACCGAAAAGATTTTTTCAACAACCAAACTGCCTGTCAAAATGTACGCAATCATAGGTCCTGCGTATGTGATGACGGGAATCAAAGAGTTTTTCAACGCGTGTTTAAACAAAACTTTATTTCTTGATACGCCTTTCGCTCTAGCTGTACGAATGTAGTCCTGTCCAAGCACGTCAAGCATACTTGACCGCTGTAAACGAGTGATATATGACATAGGATAAAGTGAAAGGGTAATAATAGGCAAAACTAAACCCCCGGCAGTTGCGCCGTTCGCGGGGAACCAAAGCAAATTAACGCAGAACAAAATTAATAATATCGAAGCGACAATAAATGATGGCGTCGCCACAAAGGCAGTGGTAATGACTTGTATAAATTTATCTAAGAAAGAATCACGTTTGACAGCGGCTAACGAACCGGCGCACACACCGATAACGATAGCAAGCAAAGCGGCCGTCAAACCGAGTTTCGCAGAAACGGCAAATCCGCGCCAAATTATCTCGCTGCACGTCTGACCGCGGTTTTTTATTGAAGGCCCAAAATCGAAGTGCAAAATACCGTCAAGATAAGTAAGATATCTTTCGCCTATGGGCTTGTCTAGTCCATACTTCGCTTCCAAGGCAGCCTGCACTTCGGGAGTAACAGCCTTTTCCGAAAGAAACGGACCGCCCGGTATCGCGTTCATCGCAAAAAACGTAATAGTTATTATCAAAAATATTGTTACAACGGCCAACAATATGCGTTTGATAATATACGCCACCATTTTTGAATTCATTGATTATCTCCTAGTAAGCTTTATATAAA
>JAQUSX010000170.1 GCA_028710055.1 Clostridia bacterium
ATTAAAAACAAAGTCTAAAAACGAAAATTTGCATATTCGATAAAAAAATGATATAGTATACTAAAAATATATAAACGGGGTATGTCGTCATGAAAAAGAAAATTGTGTTAGCGATACTATCGGTCGCTGTTTTGTTTGTGTTTTTTATACCTCAAACCGCTTTTGCAGATATAGGTCAAAAGCCGTCTGTAAATGTTGAGTTTTCGGGTTTGGAAAACAGAGGCGAATATTACGTCACGCTTTTATCCAAAAGAAATTCCAGTACAGCGTACGAGGTTTACGATCCAACGTATGAGCTTACCGCGCGGTATACCCCCGAAGACGAGGATTACGATGTCTGGTTAAAATTTGTAAATTACATCGATAGCGACGGATTTTATTTCCTGCAATATTTCAAAAAATGCGATCAAACGCATATTTTCCGCTGGGGTTATTACGCGCCCTACGAATTCAAAATTTTGATATACTTTCCCGAGCAAGATGCATTTATCGTCAGCGATATTTATACCCGCTACGCGATGGACAGTTATTATCACGCCGACGTGTCTATTACTGATATCGAAAACGGCGCGATTTACAGCGACAACATTGCCGTGACAAAAAATTACGATTTTACTTGGGAAACTATTTCGCTCGTCGCAAGGATTGTCGGCACTGTAGGAATAGAAATTTTAATGGCGCTTTTATTCCGCTACAAAACGAAAAAACAACTGTTACTTATTTTGTACACTAATATAGCGACTCAAATTTTATTGAATGTGGCTCTAAATATTATCGCGTTTTATTTAGGTTGGCTGGCATTTTCTTTAATTTATGTCGTTACGGAAATACCTATATTTATTATCGAAGGAATCGTGTATACAATATATATGCCGAAATACTCCGAAGGACCTAAAAAAAGAATCTGGCTCGTTTGGATTTATTCCTTTGCCGCGAATCTGATATCTTTCGCGACGGGTGCGGTATTGGCGTATTATATTCCCGGTATTTTTTAAACACTGAAAATCTAGCAAGCTCTAATAATTTCAAAAGAAAATTAAAAAAATTTACTTGATTTTTATTTATTAAAAAAGTATGATTAAAAAAAATGCAAGGAGTTCGCTTTAATGAAAAAAAGAATATTATTGACGGCGTTAGCGTTCGCTGTTTTGGTCACTTTTCTTTTGCCGAACGTCGCTTTTGCCGATATGGGTCCAAAACCGTCGGTAACCGTAAGTTTTGAAGGTTTGGAAGACGAAGGCGAATTTTTCGTTACTTTACTATCGAGCGAGCCTTCGACAGGTCCTTATTCCGTTTACGACCCGTCTGATGAATATTCGTCTTGGCTATCGGAAGAAAATCCCGAGATATGGCAAAAGTTTGTCGACTACGTTGACGTCGACGGATATTATTTTTTGCAATATTTCAAAGCCTGCTCTGCCGACACGCCTTTTAGCTGGACGTATTATCCGCCTCAAACGTTCAAAGTGCTGATTTATCTGCCGTTAAAAGATACTTTTATCGTGAGCGGAATTTGCGAACGATACGCTTTTGACAGCGATTTTGTGGTCAGCATAACGTTAGGTGAAATACAAACATCGCAAACGTATACGGGAACGACCGTCGAAAAAAACTATGATTTTTTTTGGCAAAGCGTTTCGCTGTTCGCGCGCATCGCAGGCACTATAGGTATAGAACTACTTATCGCTTTACTCTTTAAGTTTACAAACAAAAAGCAGATTTTGTTGATTTTGTACGTCAATCTCGCTACTCAAATACTGCTCAATGTAGGATTGAATGTCGTCACTTATTACGGCGGAGCGTTTTCGTACGTACTGGTCTACGCATTGGCGGAATGGCTGGTATTTATTATTGAGGGCGCGCTGTATACAGCCTTTATGCCAAAATGCGGACTTGACAGCAAAAAAATATGGCTTGTGTGGATATACTCTTTTGTAGCGAATTTGGTTTCTTTCGGCGCGGGCATTCTTTTAGCGGTCGTCGTGCCGGGTATTTTCTTTTAATTCCTAAAAAAATCCTTTATTTCGTTTATACAAACTTTAAATTTATAATAAAAAAACCGTGATTTTTCACGGTTTTTGTTTTATAATGATAATCTATTTGCGAAAATAGTAGTATCTTTACATTATTTTGCCATTATTTTCACTATCTCGCTCTATAAGTTAGAAATTTTTTTGATTAAATATAGCGGTAAAATCACATATTTTTTAAACTTTCGAGGCGGTCTAATAGTTTTTGTTTCATATCCATATAATCCGCAAGTTTCGCTTTTTCCGCTTCAATCAAGTTTGCGGGTGCTTTCGCCACAAAGCCTTGATTTTCAAGTTTTCCTTTAGCGCGTTTTATTTCGTCTTCCACCGATATAATTTCCTTATTTATCTTTTCGGTTTCTTTTTCAACGTCGACCATATCGCCCATAGGAATGAAAACTTCGCCAGCCAGGCAAACTATCGAAATCGCTTTTTCGTCGCCGTGTTCGCTAACGAATTTTACGTCGGCGTTGGCAAGTTTTTCGATATAAATGCCGGCCTTATAAATATCGCCGCAACCATCGGACGGTTTTATGGACATACGTATGCGTTTTGACGGCGGAACTTGATTTTCCGCGCGTGTGTTACGGATTTTTACCACCATATCTTTGACAAGCTCAACAAGCTCGTATTCTGTCATGTATTCGGTTTCAAGCGGCGTCGGAAACTCGGCAAGCATTATCGTTTCGCCGTGAACAGGCAAACTTTGATAAATTTGTTCGGTCAAAAAAGGTACGAACGGATGCAGCATTTTCAAAATTTTGTCCAAAACGTAAACCAAAACCGAAAGATTACTT
>JAQUSX010000171.1 GCA_028710055.1 Clostridia bacterium
CTTTTTGCGAAACTATTTACCGCGCTATGCAATCTGCGGTATAGCGTGCGTTTTGTCAATGAAAAGGTTTCCATAATTTCTTCTTTTGACTTTTTTTCAAAAAATGCTTTTTTTATCAATATTTTTTGAAAATCGGTCAAGCGTTTCATCGAGGACTCGATTAATGCTTTTAATATCAGCAAATCATCCTTTTTTTCAATCATAGCCAAAATATCGGCAGTTTGCTGCAAAGTTGTTTTGTGTTTTGCCATACTAGCCCCGCTGTACGAATACACCGCAGCCCTCGCGATATAAGTTTCGATACCCGCGACGTAAAAATCGATGTCGTTGTAGCAGTTGAGCATTGTCAAAGCAATTTGTTCCATAATCCATCTCCTTTTTTCTAAAACGAGTTTGCGATATGGTAGACACCGTATTTTTATTAAAAATTTCCATCAGCCAAACTCCCCCAAAACTTTTTCAGCTTCGAGGCCTTCCTTTTTGTAAAATATTCTGTTGAGCAAGGCTTAAAAAGAATTGTACGCGGCAGGCGAGGCGTTGCCTGAATCCGGCGTTTTGCAAGACAAAAATGACGGACTAAATCAACAACAGAAAAAAATCTATGTTAAGTCGAACTTCATTTTCAAATTCATAGTACCATTTTAATTATGACACCGCCTTGTCATAAAATACTTTTCGTGACAAAATTATCGATAAAATTCGTCAAAATATTTTGACAGTATTTTTACCCGCGCTGTTTTTCTCTTGTATATTCAAAAATTTTTTGCTATAATAACGACAAATGTTTGTATATACGACAAATGAAATACGCTTAAAGGAAATTTTATGAAAAGTACTAATAGAATTTTAGCGTTTCTGTTCGCTTTTATCTTAATCGTTTCAGCGGTTTACGGCGGATTCGCTTTTGCGGATTCGGCTTTAAACACAGTTTATTTGGTTCAGCCAAAAGACGTTTACTACGACGGCGGTTCTATCTACGTAGTCGATATAATTAACGACGGGGCTGACACCGTTATTCACCAAATAAAATCGGATCTGACCAGCCGAGTAAGCTATTACATAGACGGCGTAACGGAAAAAATTTCCGTCGACGGTCTTAGTCTTTACGTTATGCAAAAAGACAAAATCCAGCTTTACGGCATCGATGCGACTACGGGAACATTGGCGAACGGCGTACTAATACCCGCCGTTAACGTGAAAGATTTTATTGTTGTAAAAAACGGCACAAGCACGATAGTTTACTATATTACCGATAGATATTTTTATCAATATAATATTTCCACCAAAAATTTAAAAAGACTTTATATTTTGACCGATATTCGCTCAATATCTTACGTTAACGGCAAAGTAGCGATAATTTACGGCGATACCTGTATGACTTATACAGACGCAAACGGTTTTGACGAAGATATTATTACGTTAAGCGACGGATGCGAAAAAGCTTTTTCGATAGGAACATATACTTATTTTTATAACGGCACGACGGTATACGACCAAAACGCAAACGCGGTGCTTAATGTTGAAAACGGAATAATCGAGACTGCTGTTTTCGGCAATTATCTTTACGTTTTGGGTAATGATAAAAAAATTCTTCAATATTCGCATTCCGACGGAGTATTTACTCTCGTTGAAAATTTCGTCATCGGCGACGACAAAATAGACTTATTAGTGCCGAGCGATTTTACCGATTTTACATACGCTTATGCCACAGGTTACCCTACCAATATTTTATATGAAGCCAGTCAATCGTCTAATCCCGCGTCATATAAACTTTTGACGGACGAAGACAAATTTATTTTGCTTCACTACGACGGAATGGAAGACAGCGATTATTACTATGTATTTTATAAAGGGGCGTTCGGCTGGCTGGAAAAATCCGCCGCCGAAATATCCGTCGACAAACTTCATACATATGACACTACTTATGATTTTGTAGGAGAAGCGGTCGCTACGGCGTATATTTATTCTCTGCCGTTTTATGACGACAACGGCACCTATGCGGTTGAAAACGTACCGAAAGGCACAATATTCACTATTACCGACAGATATGAAAATCTTGCGGACAGCAACGCCGAATGGTTTTACGCTTCTTATGAAATAGACGGGATAGTTAAAAGCGGCTTTATCAGACAGTCGCTTGTAACCAATCTTTCTTTGGCTCCCGAAACAAAAATCACGCGTTATACGGTTAACACCGACCTGACTAATCAGCTCGGCTTATATGAAGATATCGACTTGACCGAACCCGTGACCGATGAAGCGGGCAACCCTGTAGTATTGACGTCGGGTAAACAAGTAAGCGTTATTTCCATGGATGAAACAACGGCTTTCGTGCAAGTTGACGTTGACGGTGTAAAATATTTTGGCTATATCGACGCAACGAAACTGATAAAAGACGGACTAACGAACTATATCGCTTTGGGACTGGTACTGGGTATTCTCGTTATTTTGGGAGTGGTATTCTTTGTGATAATGGCAAAACGCCGCAAAAAACACGTCGTCATTCAAGAAGAAATGGACCCTTTTGAAGCTGAAAAATTTGACGCTCATAATAAATAAGATAAATATTAGTTCAACCGTTAAACAAAGATTGTCTTTAAGAACTTAGCTAAAATAAAAAATTCGCTTGAGATTTCGTAAAGTCTACTCATGTGAAAAATATCATAAAAAGTTTAAAAATCAAATTTGCTTAAAAACTTCATAGAACTTTTAATTTAATTTATTTTATAAATAATAACGCAAAAACCGTCCGCACTAACAACGGACGGTTTTTTTACGCTTTTAAGCGATGTCATTAAATTTTTTTAAAAAA
>JAQUSX010000172.1 GCA_028710055.1 Clostridia bacterium
CACGATAATGTCTTTCATTCCGCGTTTTGCCAATTCGTAAGCGGTGGAAACGCCCGATATACCGCCGCCGATTATTACTATACTTGCACTATATTCACTCATCGTCGTTATCCTCGCTTTGCGCCAGCATTCCAAGTTTTATGGGTTTGACAGGCGGTCTGAATGTCGATACGGGCATATCCTGTATTTTTTCGCCTGTCATTTTTGAAATTTCGTTCATAATAAGCTGTCTGCACGTTTTGCCTTGGCAAGGTCCCATCCCCGCGCGCGAAATACGTTTGATTTCGTCCACGCTAGTGTAACCTTTGCGGATGAGTTCGCGAATTTCGCCCAATGTCACTTCTTCGCAACGGCATAGATACGTGTTGTCGCTATATATATCGTCTATTTTGAAGCATCTTACCGTCATTGACAGTTCTTTCGGAACGGCGAGCCAAACGACGGGAGTTTTGTCTTGCGCTGGGGTATTGAGTACTTTTACGACTTTAGCGCGGCAGACGGCTTTTCCCGCTCTGTCAGTGCCCGTGACAAAAGTTCCGTCTTCGGGTAACGGCAAAAACTCATAAGGAAGTTTTACCAGCGCTTCGGTTTCGGAATAAGTTTCATCTATTACAAAAATAGCCAACCCGGGGCAGTTGCTTATACATATACCGCAGCCCGTGCATTTGTCGGGGTTAACTTCGGGACGGTCGTTTATATCGATAAGAGGTTTCATAGCATTGAATTTGCAGGAAGTGTAGCACGGATTGCAAGGAATGTTTTGAAAACATTCGCATACTGCTATCGCGCCTTTGCCTCTGCGTTCTGCTGAAGGAGTAACGGACTCGATTTGCTCTACGGTCGCTATACCTGTTTTTTCTAACATTTATTTCTCCTCCCCTTAATCCAGTTCCGCGAGTTTTAATCCCGCGCGTATTTTTTCGCCGACGGGACCGCTTCTTAACGAATCCGCCTGCTCAAAATAATCCGCCAGTTTGCTGTCGGTGTCGGTTGTTTTGAATCCTAAAAACTTTGCCGCGTTAAGTCCAGCAATACGTCCTTCAACCATTGCGGAGCTGGCTTCTTCCACGCCCGACGCGTCGCCCGCCACAAAAACTTCGGGGCGGCTTGTCTGCATATTTTTATTGCTCTTCGGCACATATCCGCCAAGCTGCGGAACGTATGCCATTTCGATGCCTATCTGCCACATAAGTTCGGTAAGGGGCGAAAGTCCCACGGCTATGCAAAGGTTGTCGCAAGGCAAATAAAATTCGCTGTCGGGAATTTCTTTCCAGTTTTCGTCGAGTTTTACGAGAGTTACGCCTTCAACACATTCGGTTCCGTGCGCGGTTTTTACCGTGGTGGAAGTAAGTATCGGCACGCCCATACGGCGGATTTTGCTTGCGTGGACTAAATATCCGCCGATACGCGGAGCCGCATCTATTACGGCGTTTACTTTTACGCCCGCCTGCATAAGCTGGTAACTGACGATAAGTCCAATGTTTCCCGCGCCGACCATAACTACCTGGTCGCCCGGTTTTACTCCGTATACGTTCATAAGAGTTTGAACCGCGCCCGCGCCGTAAATACCCGGCAAGTCGTTGTTGTTAAATGGCAAAAACTTTTCGCTTGCGCCCGTCGCCACTACGGTAGCGCGGGGCAAAACTTTTTTATATTTATTGTCGTGTTCGATAGTCAATACGCCGTCCTCGTACATACCTATGACGGTCGCGTTTGTCATAACGGTGATATTTTTGTTTTGAGAAATCTGGTCGCGTAAAATTTTTGAAATGTCAAAGCCGCGCTTAGACGCGTATTGTTTTTGAGAACCGAAGAACATGTGGGTTTGTTTTACAAGCTGTCCGCCAAGACTGAGATTTCTTTCAAAAACGATTACTTTCGCGCCCGCGTTTGCCGCTTCGATTGCCGCGCACATGCCCGCGGGACCGCCTCCTATTACGGCTACGTCTGTTTTAATCATTTTTCAGTACCCCCCGTCCGTTCTGCTGCGTAACAACCATTCCTTTCGTCAAAGGCTCAACACAAATTCTTACGTTTGGTTTGCCGTTGACCGTGGCAAGGCAACTGCTGCAATTTCCGATGGCGCAATAGAGTCCGCGCGGTCTATGTTTGTCGTGTGTGTGTCCGAGCGTTCTTACGCCGTTGGCGTGGAGCGCGCTTGCGATAGGCTCGCCTTTGAATCCGCTGTAAACCGTACCGTTATATGTAAAAGTCACGGTTTCACCTTTTTCAAAGGTCAAGATTGGGTGTTTTTCGATTCGCATTTTTCCCCTCCGTAAATATAAAAAAATAAGCTATTATATAGCTAAATATTCGTTTAGGCACAAACATTTTAGCACAAAAAAATTTGATTGAATAGTTATATTAAAAAATTTATAATGCGTTTTTTTGGCAAAAATAAAAACCCCGTTTTTTTCGGGGTTTTCATAATTTTATTTACAGTTTTCAGTGTTTTTTTAGGAAGCTAATTTTGCGTCGATATATGCTTGTACAGCTTCTTCCACGATATTAAACTGCATCGGTCCGATATCGAGTATAGCGGTATTAAATTCTACCATGTCAAACAATGAACCAAGTTCTTTTTTAGCGTAAGCCTGAAGTCTTGCCATCTCCAAATAACCAATCGAATATTTTAAATAAGTCGCGGGGGAAGAAATAACGATTTTCATTAAATCGACCGCAATATTTCCGTTAAGTCCCAAAGCGTTGATATAATTTTCCGTGTCGCTTAGAGTCCAGCCTTGATAATTAACGCCCAAATCAACGCGGCTGTATAAAAGCAAAGCCATCATCGAGTAGCTGTAATTCA
>JAQUSX010000173.1 GCA_028710055.1 Clostridia bacterium
TTAAAATACGCCGACAAAGTAAAAACTCCCACGCTGTTTATACATAGCGACTCGGACTACCGCTGTCCTTTAGCGGAAGGTTTGCAAATGTTCCAGGCAATAAGAGATTTTGGCATCGACACAAGACTGTGTATGTTTAAAGGGGAAAATCACGAGCTTAGCCGTTCGGGCAAACCAAAGCACCGTGTCCGCAGATTACGCGAAATCACGGAATGGCTGGAAAAATATTTGAAAAATTAAATTTGGTACAAAAAACTACCGCCGCTGTCAAAAATCGACAGCGGCATTGTTTTTATAGACATTTTTCGTAAATTTGTATATAAATTTTTCTTAATTCGAATTGACAAACTCTTTTGTATACATTAGAATAACTTACACGAGCGGATTTTTTTCCGTTTTTATCGGTATTATTTATTTATTTTTTTTGGAGGACTAATGGATATTTTTGAAAAATGCTATGATTTCACCAAGGTTGATGAAATCAAGGCAATGGGCGTTTATCCATATTTTCACGAGCTTCAATCCCGCCAGGACGTAGAAGTCGTAATGGAAGGAAAACGCCGTATTATGCTTGGAAGTAACAATTATCTAGGACTCACGACCAATCCCGAAGTCGTCGAAGCGGGAATAAAGGCTTTGGAAAAATACGGTACTGGTTGTTCGGGTTCGAGATTTTTAAACGGCACGCTGGAAATGCATCTGGAGCTGGAAAGAGAACTGGCGGATTTTTTGGGCAAACCTAAAGCGCTAATATTTTCAACTGGTTTCCAAAGCAACCTGGGTATAATAAGCGCAATCGCGGGCAAGAACGATTATATGATATGCGACAGAGAAAATCACGCGAGCATATACGACGGCTGCAAGCTGTCTTACGGCAAAATGCTGCGTTACTCTCACAGCGATATGGAGCATCTTGAAAAACTGCTGCAAAGCGTTCCCGACGAATGCGGAAAAATAATTATCACCG
Organism: Clostridia bacterium; assembly: GCA_028710055.1. GTDB lineage: Bacteria > Bacillota > Clostridia > Christensenellales > CAG-314 > JAQUSX01. Next base: position 968 of record JAQUSX010000173.1, read on the forward strand.
ACGGCGTTTTTTCTATGGGCGGAGATATTGCGAAACTGCCCGAAATCGTAATTTTGGCAAAAAAATATGGCGCGAGAGTAATGGTGGACGACGCCCACGCTCTTGGTATTTTGGGCGAAACGGGAAAAGGCACGGCGGACTACTTTGGTCTTACTAACGAAGTGGACATTATAATGGGTACCTTTTCAAAATCTTTGGCGAGCATGGGCGGTTATATGGCTGCCGATGAAAAAATTGTGGAGTATGTTAAGCATACATCGCGCCCGTTTATTTTTTGCGCGTCTATTCCTCCGTCAAACTGCGCTACGGCGTTAGCGGCGTTAAGAGTACTAAGAAAACAGCCCGAGCTGGTGAAAAAACTATCAAATCTGTCTTCTCATATGCGTAAAAATCTTACGGATAAAGGCATTAAAATAAGAATGTCGTCAACGCCGATTATTCCTATATACACCTACGACGCAGACAAAACTTTTATAATCACAAAAAAACTTTACGACAACGGCGTATACGTAAATCCCGTTGTTCCGCCCGCAACCGCCGCGGGAGAATGTTTGCTGCGCACGAGTTATATGGCGTCGCACACGCACGCGTTACTTGACGAAGCGGCGGATATTATCAGCAAAGTTATATCGTTATTCCCAGAGGTTGTTAATCATGAGTAATAAAGTAGCGGTAATCACAGGCGGTTCAAGCGGCATTGGCAAAGCCACAGCCGAATATTTTGCCGAACAAGAATACGAGGTTTATGAACTGAGCCGCAGCGGAAAAGGCGGAAAAGACATTATTCATATTACAGCTGACGTTACCGACGAAAAAAGTTTGAAAGACGCATTGGATCAAATTTTTACAAAAAGCGGACGAATAGACGTTTTTATTAACAACGCGGGTTTCGGTATATCGGGAGCGGTTGAGCATACGCCGATAGAAACGGCGAAAAAACAGTTTGACGTCAACTTTTTTGGAATGGCGTCGGCAACGAGACTTGCGTTACCTTACGTTAAGGTAAAAAGCGGAATAATAATCAACGTTAGTTCCGTCGCGGCCACGCTCGCAATACCTTTTCAAGCCTATTACTCAGCTGCAAAAGCGGCGATAAACGCTTTCACGGCGGCACTTGCATTGGAAGTCAAGCCTTTTGGGGTAAGAGTAACCGCGCTTATGCCCGGCGACATCGCGACGGGCTTTACGGCGGTACGCGAAAAAATAGACGGCGAAGGTTACGGCGACCGTATAACAAGAAGCGTTGCGCAAATGGAAAAAGACGAAATTAACGGTATGAAGCCAAGGTTTATTGCCGAGCAGATTTTCAGACTTTCGTTAATCAAAAATCCCAGACCGCTTTACACCGCGGGTATTAAATATAGATTTTTCGTTTGGCTGAGTAAATTTTTGCCGTCAAGGCTTGTCGCAAAAATACTCGGTTTAATGTACGCAAAATAATTTTTAGCTTTTATAAAGGACGTTTATTTACGTCCTTTTTCTTTTTTGATAACTAGAATAGTGTGCTATAAAAAACAGCATAAACAAATTTCTAAATCGGCTTTTTACATTATTCTGCAAAATAGACAGGCGAGAATACAGCCGATAAAAGAGCAAACCAAAGCCACGGGGATTGCGCAGCCGAGCTTTTTTATTTCCGTTTTGGCAAAATAAACGCCCGCGATATAAAACACGGTTTCGCTCACGCCCATTATCACCGACGCGCATCTGCCGACGTAAGAATCCACTCCGTACTGGGCATAAATATCGTTGAGAATAGCGATAGAGCCGCTACCCGTGAACGGGCGCAAAATAATAAGCTCGCTTAGTTCGGCTGGCACACCCAAAA
>JAQUSX010000174.1 GCA_028710055.1 Clostridia bacterium
TAACGAAAAATGCCGAACGGATATTTTGTTCGGCATTTTGATTTTACATTATTTTTGTTGAAAACTCTTAAATTTATTAAGCTATTTTCGAAAAGTCGTTATTGCGAATAATTTCGGGTTTCGTGCCGCCCGTTACGCATTCTTTGTGAATTTTTATCGCGACGATACTTTTATCTTCCGGAGCGTCATACATAAAGTCGAGCATAATGTTTTCCATAATGGACCTGAGTCCCCTTGCGCCCGTTTTTAGTTTGATAGATTTTTTCGCGACTTCAATCAATGCTTCTCTATCGAATTCAAGTTTTACGTTATCCATTCCCAAAAGTTTTTGATATTGTTTTACCAAAGCGTTTTTGGGCTCGGTCAATATTTGAACGAGAGCGTTTTCGTCTAACGGCGTAAGTCCCACGATAATCGGCAATCTTCCTACAAATTCGGGTATAAGACCGTATTTGATAAAATCCTGCGGCTGCGCTTGCTCGACAAGTTTCACCGCGTCAAATTCGCCCGACGCTCTTATTTCGCTGCCGAAACCTAAGGTGCTTTTTTCCATACGTTTTTCAACAATTTTGTCCAGCCCAATAAAAGCTCCGCCGCATATAAACAAAATATTGCTTGTGTCGATGGAAATCATTTCCTGAGTCGGATGTTTTCTTCCGCCTTGCGGGGGAACGTTCGCGACCGTGCTTTCAATGATTTTCAGTAAAGCTTGTTGGACGCCTTCGCCCGAAACGTCTCTCGTTATCGAAACATTTTCGGTTTTTTTGGCGATTTTATCTATTTCGTCGATATAAATAATACCTTTTTGCGCTTTTTCAATGTCGTAATCCGCGTTTTGAATAAGCTTTAAAAGCACGTTTTCAACGTCTTCGCCGACATAGCCCGCTTCCGTGAGAGTGGTCGCGTCTGCCACAGCGAAAGGCACGTTAAGAATACGGGCGAGCGTTTTTGCCAAAAGCGTTTTACCGCAGCCCGTCGGTCCCAGCATCAAAATATTGCTTTTATCAAGTTCGATAGGGTCTTCTTTGCTGGATTTTGTTACTCTTTTATAGTGGTTGTATACGGCTACGGACAATATTCTTTTTGCCGCGTCCTGCCCCACGACGTATTCGTCGAGCATTTTTTTAATCTCCGCGGGGGTTGGCAAATTGAAATCATCGTCCTTTTCTTCTTTTTTGCGGGTGAGAAGCGATTGACAAATCTCAACGCATTCGTCGCAAATGTATATTCCGTTCGGTCCCGTAAGCAAAACGTTTACTTTATCTTCGGGTTTACCGCAAAAAGAACAAATTTCTTTATCCACTCTATTTTCACTACTCCTTGTCTTTGTTTTTTCTCGGAACATAAACTTTGTCTATAAGCCCGTATTTTTGAGCTTCTTCCGCGCTCATAAAAAAGTCTCTGTCGGTGTCCTGTTCGACTTTTTTTAGAGGCTGCGCCGTGTTTTCCGATAAAATACGATTTAATTTCTTTTTTGTTTTTAATAACTGCTGCGTTTGAATTTCTATATCGCTTGCCTGTCCTTGCGCGCCGCCAAGTGGCTGATGTATCATTATTTCACTGTTGGCTAGCGCGTAACGTTTGCCTTTGGCTCCCGATGAAAGCAAAAACGCTCCCATACTCGCCGCTAATCCTACGCAGATAGTAGCCACTTCACATTTAATATATTGCATAGTGTCATAAATTGCCATACCCGCCGAGACGCTTCCGCCGGGGCTATTGATATACAAATTTATATCTTTGTCGGGGTCCTTGCCTTCTAGATAAATAAGCTGAGCCACGATACTGTTTGCGGCGTCGTCGGTCACTTCGCCTGTCAAAAATATTATTCTGTCCTCCAACATACGGGAATAAATATCGTAAGTGCGTTCCCCTCTTGTCGTCTGTTCAACAACGTACGGAATCGAATAATTTCTCATTTTTTGCTGCTCCTAAATTTGTGATTTTTTTAAGCTATTGTATTTTCCGTTTTTAAAAACGCGATAAGTTTTTCAGACAAAACTTCGTTTTTGATATAATCAAGGTGTTGTTCGCTTATCGTTTCCTTATATTCTTTGTAATCTTGGTTGATTTCTTTCGCAAGCTGTTTTATTTTCGCTTCAACGCTTTTTGCGTCAGCCTTCAACTCTTCCGCCTTGATAATCGCTTCCATTACAAGTCTTGTTTTTACGCCGACTTGCGCTTTTTCACGATAAGTCTCACGAAGTTTTTCTTTGGTGTTATTAGTGTATTTTAGATAGTCGTCCAAGTTTAATCCTTGATACATTAGCGTATAGCCAAAATCTTCGACGTATGCGTCTATTTGCGTTTCTACCATCGCGTCGGGAATTTCTACCTTAGCGTCTTTAACAATCATTTCTACCAAAGCGTTTTCTTCTTCCGCTTCGGCTTTTTTGGTTTTTTCTTCGGTTAAGTTTTTCCTAATATCGGCTTTGTATTCATCCAAAGTATCGAACTCGCTGACGTCTTTTGCAAAGTCGTCGTCGATAGCGGGAAGCTCTTTAAACTTGATTTCGTGCAGTTTTATATGAAAAACGGAATCTTTGCCTTTAAGGTTTTCCGCTCTGTATTCGTCGGGGAATTTGACGTTAATATCTTTTTCTTCGCCCTTACTCATACCGATAAGCTGTTCTTCAAAACCGGGTATAAATGTTTTGCTGCCGATAACCAAAGTCTGTTTTTCCGCTGTGCCGCCGTCGAATTTTACGCCGTCAACCGAGCCTGAGTAATCTATCAAAACTTCATCGCCGTCTTTAACGGGACGGTCAACGTCCACCATTCTGGCGTTTCTG
>JAQUSX010000175.1 GCA_028710055.1 Clostridia bacterium
AAAAATTCCGCGGTTTTTTTTGCCGCCGACAAGCCGAAAACGTGATCGTCTTCGTTAATTGTGCCGCCGACTGCGCAAAGGGAGTTGTGGCAGTTTGTCATTGCGTACGGAATGGGGAATTTTTCCAGTCCGCTTGCTCTTGCCGTTTGGATTATGCCCACATAGGTAATGTCGTGTGACATAAGAGCGTCAAAACGGATGTGCAGCTTTTTGCCGTCACCCTGTTCATTATGCTCGCGCATAATTTTGTACGCCATTGTGCCTTCGCGCGCAACGGCGGGAGCGGGAAGATTGTCGCCGCTTTTTACGATTTTGCCGTCTACTAAATAGACGCCTTCATTGATTAGCCGAATCACAACTAACCTCCTGTAAAATTTATATTTTTTAAATAAAAGTTCGCTAAGTTTAATTTTTCGTATTTTTATAGGTTTTTAATCTAATTTAAAGCCTGTTTATTCTACCGCCAAAAAACCTTTTTCATAAAGTTTTTGGGCAAAAATAGACAACATCAACATATCCGCGCAACCGCCGAAACTGATGTTGTTTTCATTATAATTTACACAAACACATTGTAATGCGGCTTGACTGAAATTGTCAAGTAAAGCGGACGCTTTGACGCGCGCTAAGTCGTATTCTTTCTTGCCGACACGATAAAGAACGTTGGTGTCATCGAGCATAGTTATAAGTTTGAGTAACACCAAAATATTAGCGTCGTTTTTACTATATCCTTTTAGCGCGTATTCGCAAAATAGCGGTAGGGTAGTGTTCAAAATTTTATATCCGTCAAGCGCTTGACCGAACGCTCCCTTAACACCATATTTTTCCCGCATCTGACTGCCATGAGTGCCGTTTTCAAGCAACGGTTCTAATTCAGCCGCAAAATTTTTTATTTGACGGGAAAAGGCTTTTATACTCGTTACGCCGTCGATATTTTTGCTGACAAGCGCGCCTATCGCCATAGCGAGAGCAAAAATCGCGCCCTTATGCGTGTTGACGTTCTTTGTCGCGGCGAACATCGCTTTTTCCGCTTTTTTACCCGTTTCTTTCAGCGATAGAGCCAAAGAATGCGTGTCGCCGTTACCTAACGCAAGCACCGCAAATTCTCTTATATACGGAGTTATCGCTTTTATGCTTTCGACAAAAAGCGGATAGCTCATATCCGCATGCGCTCCGTTGTTTTCTTTGTCCACAAGACCGGGTTTCGGGGTGGTGTCGAGTTCTTCGTATAATGACTCGACAGCCAATTTTGTTATTTTATCTATATATCTAAGCATTTAATTTTTCCAATTAATTTTTTGTTATTTCAAACTGATTTTAATATAAAATTAGTTAACGGCATTCGTTTTCTTTTTTATATTTTTCTATTAAATATTCTTTTGTTTGCGGCGGCACGATAGGGGTAATCGAATCAAAGTCGCCTTTTTCAAAAAGCTTTCTTACGTAGCTTGCGGATATCGGCGTGTCGCCGTAAATTTTACGCGGGATAATTTCGACCTTTATTCCGTGTTCGGGCAGTACTACTTGCATAAGTTCGTTGTATTGCTTTGTCGCGGGGTCTGTCGGTTCATCGCCCAAATATCGGGTAGTGATATTAAGCGCGGGAGCGATATGGCGGGCGAATATATCGAGGTCAAGTAAAATCTGATTACGCGCAACTTCGCTGGCGTCTTTTATAAAATAAGACGGAAAAGTCGCTTGGGAAATAATATATTGCGAGCCGAAATGCACTTGGACATTTTTTAGATGCGCTGTGTTTTTTTTGACAAGATTGTATCTATCTATCGCGGGCATAAAAGGCTGTTCTTCGCTCACAACAAAAATATGCAGTCTGTCGACTTTTGCAGCCGACGTTTCAATTAAATAAAGATGTCCGTTAGTCATCGGATTGCAGTTTACTACTATGCAGCCGCTTTTGCCGTTCACGCGAAACTGTGCCAGTTCTTTTTCATAAGAGCTTATTCCGTCAAATTTACTTTCCAGTAAAACCGCGTCGGGCGAACGACCGACGGGATAAAAAGCCAACGACAAAAAAACTTTTTCGTAAATAATTTTGGTAAATAAAAATGTATTGGGATAACCTTTTTCTCTTACGTGATTATGTAAGTGTGTGAGAAGCGAATTTGCTAGGTTCGATTCTCTTTCGGAAGAAGTTATCGCAATACATTTGATGACGTTTTTATATGCTCCGCCGCCCGCGAGTAATTCGTCGTTACTGAAAACGCCGATATAGTAATCCATTTTTTCAATTGCGAGACCGTTACTTAGTAAAAAATTTTTTACAGTATCATAATCCCGCTGATTGTTTAGTCTTAACTGTCGAAATTCGTAATTCTCAAACATAATTTATTTTTTAACCTTTATTGAGATTGCCTGAATTCGGCTATCATTTTTTTGATTTTTTCTTGCAGTTCCGCTATTGTATGCGTCCGAGCCTTTACGCAATACGCCGACGGCTTGCCGCAAAGTAAACAAAGTCTGTTTTCCATACCGATTTCGTTTCGGCTCACGCTTTTGCCGTCTAGCCCAATAACGTCTATGTCCATAAGTCTGCCCAAAGGATGTTCGTTTTCAAACGCCGCCGTTATTTTTTTGATTTGAAAGGGGCTAAGGTCGACCGCGTAAATTATTTCATAACCCGTGGATTTATCCGTAATAAGTTTTGACAAAATTTTTTCGCCGAAAGTTTTTATGATAAATTCATCCGCTATATCGGCGATATATTTGCTGTCGTCCGTGCGTTTTATTTCTCCCGGTGCGACTACCGTCAGCGAAATAATCGCGGTACGAAAA
>JAQUSX010000176.1 GCA_028710055.1 Clostridia bacterium
CCGGGCGCCGATATAGTGGCAAAAGCGGGCGGATTGCACAAATTTATGAATTGGGACAAGCCCATTCTTACCGACAGCGGAGGTTTTCAAGTTTTTTCTTTGGGCAAACTTAGAAAGATAACCGAGCAGGGCGTTACTTTTTCTTCGCACCTTGACGGAAGTCCGCATTTATTTACGCCCGAAAGCGTAATGGAAACCGAAAGGCTGTTGGATTCCGACATAGTTATGGCTTTCGACGAATGCACGGAATACGGCGTCGACCACTCTTTTGCAAAACACGGAATGGAGCGTACTCTAAGGTGGCTCGACAGATGTAAAAAGCAAAAACTCGGGAATGGTCAAATACTTTTCCCCATCGTACAAGGCAATATGTACAAAGACCTACGGCTCGAAAGTTTGCGGCAGACGATACCTTATGCAGAGTGCGGTTTAGCGATAGGCGGATTGTCAGTCGGCGAACCCGACACGGTAATGTACGAAATGCTTGACGAAATGCTGCCTTATTATCCTAAACAAATGCCCCGATATTTAATGGGCGTAGGCACTCCCGATTACATTATCGAGGGAGTGAGTAGGGGAATAGATATGTTCGACTGCGTGCTGCCCACCCGTATAGCTCGTAACGGTACGGCGATGACCAGTCAAGGCAAAATTGTGGTGCGTAACGCCGAATACAAAGACGATTTTTCGCCGCTCGATCCCGAGTGCGACTGCTATTGCTGCCGTAATTACTCAAAAGCGTATTTGCGTCATTTGGTAAACTGCGATGAAATTCTAGCTTCTATACTTTTGAGCATTCATAACATAAGATTTTTGCTAAATTTGACAAAAAATATTAGAGAAGCGATAAATAACGACAGATTTAGCGAATTCAAAAGTGAATTTTATATGAAATATTACAAAATAAGGAAATAATCAATTGATTTTTTAGGTTGTTTACTTTATAATAAACACAAATTCATTAAGGAGATAAATTAAGTGTTAAATAATATTTTAAAAATACTTTGTTTTTTTGAGGACACCGCTGCAGATACAGGTTCTACTATTCCCAGCTGGGTTTCAACCGTCGTTATCGTAGCTATTATGGCGTTGCTTATAGTAATGATGATTATACCTCAAAGACGTAACAAGAAAAAAGCTGAAGAAATGAAAAAAAGCCTTAGAGTAGGCTCGATGATCACAACTATCGGCGGTATCGTAGGTCAAATCATTGCTTTGGACGACAAAGGTAACTTTACTTTGGAAACAGGTATCGAAGGCAGCAAAACAACAATGAGTTTCACATCAGGCGCTCTTTATATGGTAAATAACCCCGAAAACGCTACCGAAGAGAAGAAACAAGAAGATTCCACGGACGAAATTAAATAACAAAAACTCATAACGAAATCAATCTCCGAATAAATTAAATTATTCGGAGGTTTTTTTATGAACGAAGTAGCGGCGGAACGTAATAACGTTATAAAGCAGATTGCTGGCGCGGCGATTTTTTCGTTATTTTTCTGCGTTGTATCAGTATTGACGCTTGCGCTATTAGCCAAGCTTTTTGAAATCGGAGCTACCGCTTTACCAATAATCAATCAGGTTTTAAAGTGTCTTAGCGTATTTTTCGGTTGTTTTGCTTCAATTAAGCCCGAAAAAGGGTTTTTGAAAGGTTTGGCGGGCGGACTTTTGTTCGTTTTACTCGCCTCAGCCGTATTCGGCTTATTAGGCGGAGGTTTTCAATGGGGGCAGTTTGGCATAGACGCATTGTGCGGATTGGTCTTGGGAGGACTCGGCGGAGCTTTCGGAGCGGCGCGTAAATCAAAATAGTACCGCTAAACGCTTGAAATAATACCAAGATTATATTATAATACGCGTATATATAAAATTTTCGGAGGATAAGGCAAAATGAAACACATCAAAACTGTTGTGAGCCCGAAACTTAACGTAGTTGCTAGCGGCAGCGGTTGCGGCGAATGCAGAAGCAGCTGTCAATCCGCTTGCAAAACAAGCTGTACCGTAGGAAATCAGGTTTGCGAACAAAAGATTGCTATTCATAACAAACAAAGAAAGAAATAGATATTTAGTTTATCGATACTTACGGTCGGAGCAGTTATAATTAATTGACTGCTCTTTTTATTGATAAGGAGTAATAAATGCACTGGTTTACTTGTTGCGGCGAGTATTTTTTGTACGACGTGGAAAGCGGCTCGCTGCATAGCGTGGACAAAATAATATACGATATATTGGAAGGCAAAACCGAAGGTTATACGGCGGAAGAGTTATCCGAAGCGAAAGCGGAATTGGACGAATTAAAAAAGCTCGGACTTATTGACGCTCCCGCTCCAAAGGTGGACAACCTTATTTTGGGCGACGAAGTGAAGTCTATATGTCTTCACCTTAGCCACGATTGCAATTTGCGCTGCAAATACTGTTTTGCTGGACAGGGGGCTTATCACGGCGAAAGAATGAATATGCCTTTCGAAGTTGCTAAAGCCGCCGTTGATTTTTTGATTGAAAAAAGCGGAAACCGCCACACTCTGGAAATAGATTTTTTTGGCGGCGAACCTTTGATGAATATGCAGGTACTAGTAGACACCGTTAGTTACATAGAGGAACAATGCAAAATTCATAACAAAAAATATAAACTTACTACCACGACTAACGGTATTTTGTTAAATAAAGAAATTTCAGATTATCTGAACGAAAAAATGGACAACGTCGTTATGAGCGTTGACGGAAGAAAATCCGTACACGATAACGCACGTCCGACACCCAACGGTAAAGGCAG
>JAQUSX010000177.1 GCA_028710055.1 Clostridia bacterium
CCAAAACCTATTTCGCCTTCATACGTCGTGTAGCTCAAATTATCTGAAAAGTTTATGATAGGGAAGCCGCTGTCATCGTATGTAATATCAACATAATTTTCACTCCATAACGGTTTGGCACAGCCAACTAAATTTATCAATACTAAAAACATTGCTAGAAAAACGCAGAAAACTTTTATTTTCAATTTCATAAAATGAACTCCTAAATAAAGGTATGCTTTTGTTTTGATTTGTAAATTACACAAAATTCTATTATTCTTTGGAGTTTTCGCCTGTTTCGTTTGGAGTATCTACTTGTTTACTTTTTTTCTTTTTCTCCGCATAATAAAAAATAATTAATACAACTACTATGATAATTGCGACAAAAGATATGGGTGTTCCGGATCCCGCCGTAAATAAATACAAGACTCCCACAATCAATAGATATAGGAAAAATTCTGATCTCCGTTTTTCAGCTTCATGCACCAAATTAAAATAATCGTCCAATAGTTCAATGTCCATGCCGTCTGAAAAAGCCAAATATTCTTCATCTTCAGATAAAGATTCGTTAAATGATACCAACATGAAAAGAACATGACCGTAAGGCTCCATACCTATTGTGCCGTCAGTAAACGTAACAAATTCGTAATAATTAGTCGGTATGATTATTTTGTTATCCTCGACAGGAAATAAAGAAATTATTCTTGTAGAATTAGCGTCATAATCATAATCATAACATATCAGACCCTCGTCTGTATCATCCGCAAAGATTAGGGCGTAATTATTTGACAGAACAAAATCCACACATTCGCTTGGGACAAATAAATCACCTGAAAAACCTTCAAGATATGTTTGTAAAACATTTACCTTTATTTGAGTATAATCATGTTCAAAGAATGTAAGTGTCTCGCTGCCAACGCCGATTATTTCAACGTATGCGCAACTATGGAATGTTAATTCATACCAAGCTGGCGGCGAAAATGCTTCCGCTTTTTCAGCGCAGAAAAAACAAGAACAGCAAATTATTACAGCAATTATTAGCGCTATTACTTTTTTACAAGATTTCATATCCTCGTTCTCCAACTTTGGTCATTTAACAAAATTATACTTTATATATAGCATATTTTTATACCTGATGTCAATATACTTTGAAAAACTATAAAGCGAAAAAAATTATAAAAAATGACTTTTTATTTTATAAATTATTAATCGTATAGTTGATAATAAGCAAGTAAAAAATTAAAATTTTTTCAAATACAAAATACAGGTCGTATGCTATTTCGACAGCGCGCAATCGGTTTTCGACAAAACTCGACGGCTCGCACGGCTTTACTTTTTTATTAAAAAGTGGTATTATGTTAGACATAAGAATGTAAAGGAGGTAGATTTTTATGAAAATCATTTCTTCAGATTTGCTCAGAGGACATATAGATACTTTTGTTTTGAGCGCGTTAATGCAAGGAAAAATGTACGGCAACGGAATACGCAGATTTATCGAAGAAAAAACAAACGGCATATATCACCCCAACGAGCAGAGCCTTTACACCGCTTATCATCGTTTGGAAGACAACGGTTGTGTAAAGGGCGAATGGGGCGAAGGCGACGTGCAGCGAAAATATTATTCTATAACTCAAAAAGGCATAGACACCTACCGCTACAACGTAGCCGAATGGGAAACGGCAAAAAAACTTATTGACATTTTGATAAAGGACTAAATTTATTTATGAAGTACTGTGAAATCACAGTTAAGACGGAACATAAAGACGCCGAAATAATAGCCGACGTTATGAATGAAATTACGGGCGACGGCGTTTGCGTAGTGGACAGACAGGATTTAGCGGTTGAAAGCTGGGATTACGCGGAAGATAATTTGATGGAAAATTTTCCGAAAGAGGTTTTGGTCAAAGGTTATTGCGCTGTTGACAAACTCGACGAAACGCTAAAATCATTGAAAAACAGTTTTTCACTTTTTGAAAATCTGACGGTATTAGATATTTATTCAAATATATTGGACGACGATATTTGGAAAGACGAGTGGAAGAAAAATTATTACGCTATTCCCATAGGCAAAGTGATTATTTGTCCCGTATGGCTCGACGATGGTAATACGCAAAACGTGCTAATCGATACGGGACTCGCTTTCGGGACTGGTCAGCACGAAACCACTTCGTTATGCGTGGAACTTATGCAAAAAGTCGATATTAAGAATAAAATCGTATTAGATATCGGTTGCGGAAGCGGAGTACTTGGACTTTGCGCGGCTAAACTCGGCGCGAAAAAAGTCACGCTTATAGATAACGATATTTTGGCTGTGGAAACGAGCGAAAAGAATATCGCCTTAAATAAATTTCAAAATGTTTGCCAAGCGCGCCAAGGCAATCTTACCGACGGAACGATTGATAAGTACGACATCGCGCTTGCTAATCTTACAGCTCCGATTTTAATGGAACTAAGAAAAGGCATAGAGAACGTCGTAAAAAAAGGAACGTATTTGATTTTGAGCGGCATATTGAATACTTATTGTATAGATGTTGAAAATGCGTATTCGGGCTTTTCTTTAATTGAAAAAGCCGTTAAAGGCGAATGGTGCGCGTTGCTTTATCAAATATAATTTATTCCCAAAAATCTTTTAACAATGCTTAGACTTTTTGATAGTTTTCGGTTATTATCAAATTATAAAATTACGGTTAATTAAATTTATAAAAATGACGAAAAAAACAACTGTGGCGGTCTTTACTTTGGGCTGCAAGACAAATTCATATGAAAGCGGACAAATAGCCGC
>JAQUSX010000007.1 GCA_028710055.1 Clostridia bacterium
CGGTATATTAAAAAGAATCCCGTCTGGCATTTTTTCGCCTTTATTTTATACAGGTTCATAGCGACACCGCTGGTGAGTTTGTTCCAGTTAATCGTATATGGTTTAAGTATAAAAAATACAAAAGTTTTGCGCGGATACAGGCGTAAAGGATATTTTCTCTACGGCAATCACACGCTTTCGGCGGGGGATGCTTTTACTCCTAGCTTAGTCGCTTTCCCGAAAAAAGCGTATTTGATTGCAAACGCCGACGCTGTGTCTATACCCGTCGTTGGGACGATAGTCGAGATGCTTGGCGGTATGCCGATACCCGTGGATTATCGAGCGTTGAAAAATTTTAACGATGCGGTAGACATAAGAGCAAAAAAGGGGGACGTCGTTACAATATACCCCGAGGCGCATATTTGGCCGTATTACACGAACATTCGACCTTATAAAGACGTGTCATTCAAATACCCCGCAAAAACGAATAAACCCGTGTTTTGCTTCACGTCGACTTTTCAAAAAAGATTTTTGAGTAATCGCCCAAAAGTCACGGTGTACGTCGACGGTCCGTTTTTCCCTGACGAAAGCAAATCCGTAAAAGAAAATCAAAAATACTTGCGGGACAAAGTATACGATACTATGGTTATGCGCAGTAATAATTCGACAGTAGAATACGTTTCTTATATTAAGATTACTGATGAAGCCGCTTTGGCGGAATAAAATATTTTAGAAGAAAACTCCGTTATTTAATAACGGAGTTTTCTTTATGTCATTTTTGAAACGATTGATTTTTTTAAAAAATTATACTTTAACCTTTTAAAATTGTTAAATAAAATTTTATATTTGATTTTAATTTTCGTCCGCTTATTTAAGTAGGCATTTTTAATTTAAACTTTCTTTTGTTTAAGGTTTACAGTATCTTATTTTATTATACAAATAACTTTTAAGTATCGATATTGACGGGTTATCGAAATTTTGATAGAATCTAAACTGTAAAGGGAGAAAATATATGGCGAAATTACAAACGACAAAAATCTATTGGTGGCAGATATTAACGCTTGTCTTTGCGGGCGTTATTAACGCTGTCGGCGTGATTTTGTTTTTGTATCCCGCGAACGTGTTGGACGGCGGTATTTCGGGCTTGTCAATACTCTTGGCAAAACTTACGAACGTAAATATTGCCGTTTTTATTTTTGGAATCAATATACCGTTTTTCTTATTAGGCTGGAAAAAACTCGGGTGGAAGTTCGTGCTTTGCTCCGTTACCGCCATAGCTTTTTACGCTATTTTTTCTTTTGTTTTTCAATACGTTTTGAAGCTTGATGAAAAAATGTTCGCTCTTTTGGGTAACGACATTTTTCTTTGCGCCGTATTCGGCGGTATCGTTTCGGGTATAGGTTCGGGCTTGACGATAAAAATGAACGGAGCTATAGACGGCGTAGAAGTTTTGGCTGTTTTATTTGCAAAAAAACTATCCTTATCCGTGGGCATTTTCGTTATGGCTTATAACGTTATTTTGTTTGGCGCGGCTTGCTTCTTGCTTGGAGATTTCGTCATAGGCTTATATTCTATCGTGTCGTACGCCGTCGGATTAAAAGCCGTAGATTTTATCGTTGAAGGTTTCGACAAAGCTAAAGGCTGCATAATAATCACGGACAAAGAAAAACAAATCGCGAAAGAAATAAGTTCGCGCATAGGCAGAAGCGTTACGCTTTTGGAATCCAAAGGCTATTACTCAAACAAACAAAAAACGATGATGTACTGCGTGGTAAACCGCTTTGAAATAGCAAGACTGAAAACGATAGTTGAGAGCATTGACAGCGGAGCTTTCGTCACTATAAACGAAATCAGCGAAATTATCGGCACCAGGGCAAAATATATTACTGTCGAAACTAAAAAAACGGTTAAGCGTTCAAAAACTGCGTCCGCCCGCAAAAAAACAAGCTCTTCCGCGACCGCTAAAAACCCGCCCAATATAATCGAAATTCTGCCGTTGAACGAACCTAATGAACTTAGTGTAAAACCTTCTGATAATAATGAAAATATAGACTGAAAAAAATTCATAGTGAAATTAAAATGAAATATAAATGTTAGGAAGAAAAAATTTTTGTCGTCGATATATAAATCGATTGACAAATTTTTTTTGTAAATTTAATATTAAATTAATTACTAGTTTAGGAGACATTAATGGAGCAATACGAAAGAGCCTTGGTTTTTTGGGATGAAAATTTTTCAAAAGCAGAGGCACAAGAAATTATTGATTGGAATTTAGGCAGCAAAATTTATCAGGAAATTTTAATCCATTTTTGCGCCGACAAAAAAATGATTTTGGACTTTGGTTGCGGCAACGGCTGGGCTTCACATTTTTTCGCCGCCAATAGTAACGCGAATATCGTTGGCATAGACCAGTCGATGAACGCCGTTAAGATAGCCAAAGAAACGTCAAAATTAAATTGTTATGAAAACACAAAATTTTTAGTGGGTAACCAAACATATCTCAAAACGTTGCCTGACGACAGCTTTGACGCGGCTTTTTCCAATAACGTTTTTGACGTCATACCCACAGACCTTGCCGAAACTGTTTTTGAACAGTTTAAAAGAATTTTAAAACCGGACGCCGAATTACTTATAGTATTAAATTACGAGCTTACCGATAAACGCGCGGAAGAAATCAAGATGAAAAAGTTTGATAAAAACTGTTTTGAGCTTGACGGCAATTTGAGAGCGGTGAACTATTCGGTGGAAGATTGGAAGAAAATTCTAGGCAAATATTTTGAAATAATAAAATATAAAGGTTTCAATTACGATTGGGACACGGCTAAGGCCGAACGCCGAATTTTCTTTTTAAAAAACAAAAAATAAAATTAAAAGAAAACTTGCCGTTTTTGGCAAGTTTTTTTCAAAAAGTAAATACATATATTAGTTACTCTTTAAAAATTTAAATACAAATGTTTTTTCGTAATTTATGCCGCTTGTTTAATCTAAAAAGAAAAAGCAAAAGGAAAAAAATGGAAATATTAGATTCAAAAAAATTTAAAACATCGCTTTGGAGCGGCGGAAAAACCGTTGAAATGTTTATTTTTCCGTCCGACGCTTCTTATCAAAAAGGCGATTTTCTTTTTAGATTAAGTTCCGCAACAATAGAGGATGAGAATACAGTTTTTACGGTTTTGCCGAACGTAAAAAGATTTTTAACGCCCATCGATAACACTCTGGTTTTGACGCATACAAAAGACGGACAAAGCCGAAAACTTACGCTGGATCCGTTGAAAGTGGACGTTTTTGACGGCGGTGAAGAAACGCTTTGCATAGGTAAGGGACAAGACGTAAATCTTATGATAAAAAACGGTTCGCAAGGCAAAATGATTACTTTTTCCGGCGGAAAAGTAATTTTTAGCGGAGACTTTCTTTTTATTTACGCGTTGGAAGATATTACGGCGGGCAAAAGCGAAGAAACTTTAATAAAAAAAGGCGAAGTCGCTATATCGAACGAAAAAGGAAAATATTCTATTTCAGGCGACAGCGTATTGATATGCGTCGAATTGCCAAAATAAAACAAACGTAAACGTCTTAATGAAAAGACGTTTTTTATATTAAAAATTTTGATTTATTTTTTCTTAATTTATTTTAGAATTGGATTTTCTTTAGTTTTACCTTAAAAAGTAATAAAATAATAATAAAATTATCGGCGATATTTAGTTATCGCTTTTTTAAAAGAATATTGACAATAAGCTATTCTGCCGTTACAATAAAAGCATGGAACTCGTTACATTGATCGGCACTCCTTTGGGAATAATGAGCGTAGTAACAGACGGAGAGTTTGTTACGCAGATATATTACGGCGTCAAGGAAGAATCAAAAAAATCCTCGGAAACCGATACGGCAAAAACAGTAGCCGAGCAGTTTGAGCAATATTTTAACGGAGAGCGGGAATATTTTGATTTTCCGATAAAACTAAACGGTACTGAGTTTAGCAAGGCTGTTTGGGATGAAATACGCCGAGTTCCGTACGGCGAGACCGCTACGTACCGTGATATTGCCGAGCGCATCGACAGACCGAAAGCGTGCCGAGCGGTAGGTAACGCGTGCAATAAAAATCCGATAATGCTGGTCATACCCTGTCACAGAATTTTAGGAAAAAGCAATACCAAAAATTACGTCGGCGGGTGCGGAAAAAAAGGGGATTTATTGACTTTGGAAGAGCGAAACAAAAATCGTTTTCCCAATAACGCAAAATAGCTGATATATATTCAGCTAAATTTTTAATGAATTTATAGCAACTGGATTTTAAAAGTCATTAATATTTTACTTAAAAAACCATATTAAATCGTAAATAAACAAAAAAGTAAAACAAGGGGTAGAAAATGAAAGACATTCAAGCCGTGATTTTTGATCTTGACGGAACGCTGCTTTACACGCTGGACGACTTGACAGACAGTATTAACTATACAATGACAAAATACGGATACCCCGTTTATACCGTCCCGCAAATACAAGCCTTTGTCGGAAACGGTCTTGAAAAACTCACCGAGCGCGCGCTTGGTTGCCGTCCCGACAATTTCGACGAGATTTTTGAATTTTTCAAAGATTATTACGCGGCGCATTGCAACGAAAAAACCAAACTCTATGACGGCGTGAAAGAAATGATAGAGTCGGTCAAAGATAAATATAAAATGGCGATTGTCACCAACAAAAACGTTACGGCGCTTGAAGCTTTGCGTAAAATCTACTTTGACGGACTTATCGAAGTCATTATTGGACAAAGCGCGGATTTAAACAAAAAACCCGCTCCCGACGGCGTATTTTTAGCCTTACAAAAACTGGGCGTAAAAAAAGAAAACGCGGTATATGTCGGCGATTCGGAAGTGGACGTTATGACCGCCAAAAACAGCGGACTGCCGATGATAGCTTGTTTGTGGGGATTTAGAAGTAAAGAAATATTGCTTAATTGCGGCGCGAAAATATTTGCCGAACAACCGTCCGATATTATAAAAATTTTAGAAAATGAATAAGATACAACTTTTTACATACGACATAAGTCTATACGACGGCGAATTTGATATGAGTTATTTTTCCGACTCATTAGCTGAACACATTAACCGATACAAACTGGCAAAAGACAAACTCCGTAGTTACTGTCTGTATCGCCTGTTAAGGAACGCATTAAAAAAAGAATTTTTGTCCGTCGAATTTCAGCCCAGCGGATGCCCTATTTTGCCCGACGAAGAGCATTTTATTTCGCTTTCGCACAGCGGCAATATCGTGGCGGTTGCCATTTCGCAAAAAAAATTAAGTATCGACCTTGAAGTCGTGTCTGAAAGAATTTTGCAGTTAAATTGCGAAAAATGGCTCACGAACGCCGAGCAATCGTTACACAAGTCGCTTCCGCCAAAAAAACAAATACGCTACTTGACAAAAGTTTGGACGGAAAAAGAATGTTATGTAAAATACGACGGACGCGGTATCAAGGCGATGTTCGGCAATGGAGCGATAGATTTTGCAAAACTGCCGATAAAATTTAATTTTACTCCGAAATTCGTCACGGACGCTTACAGCAATAAATATTGCCTTACCGTTTGTACCGAAGACAACGTCAGAGTAGTGTCGAAGCGAATAAAGGAAATTTAAAAATTTCAAATAAAAAGTAAATATTTTACGAAAAAAATAATCAAAACGGCTAAGCATTAATCTTAGGCGTTTTTGTTTTGATTGCGTAGCATAATGCCTTGTGATAAAATAAATAAGCGAGATAATTTTTTTATGGATTTAAAAAAAGTACGAAACAGTTCTATACTTTTATTGGCAGCTCTTATTTGGGGCGTGGCTTTCGTTGCCCAAAGCGCGGGTATGGCGTACGTCGAACCGCTGACTTTTAATACCGCCAGATATATCGTAGCGATTGCCGTACTAATACCGACTGTTATTATAATGGACAAATCCGCGGGGAAAAAAGTATCTATATGGGGTACGGAAGATAAGCAGTCAAAAAAAGCTATGATAATCGGCGGCGTGATTTGCGGCGTAATATTGGCTGTGGCATCAACTTTGCAGCAGTATGGAATACTATATACCACAGTCGGCAAAGCAGGGTTTATCACGGCTTTGTATATTGTTATTGTTCCGCTTTTGGGAATATTTTTTAAAAAGAAATTAAGACTAACGCTTATTATCAGCGTTACGATAGCAACTGTCGGATTGTATTTTTTATGTATGAAACAAAATGAATTTTCGCTGGCATTGGGTGATTTACTCGTTTTGTTGTGCGCTATCGTGTATTCTTTTCATATAATAACCATAGATCATTTCGCAGCAAAAGTCGACGCCGTCAGGTTTTCGCTTATTCAGCTAATAACGGCGGCTTTGTTGAGTTTTGTTCCGATGCTAATTTTGGAAAAACCCGTAATGGGAGATATTTTAGACGCATGGCTGCCTATATTATACGCAGGCGCGTTATCTAGCGGCGTAGCCTACACCTTGCAGATAATAGGTCAACGGGGTCTTAATCCTACCGTCGCCTCGCTTTTAATGAGCTTTGAAGCGGTTTTCGCTGCGATTGCGGGAAGTTTGATTTTGAAAGAAACGATGACCGTCCGCGAAATCGTCGGATGCGCGCTAATGTTCTTTGCGATAATACTTTCGCAGCTGCCGCAAAAAAAAGCAAAAATTGATTAAAATTTCAATCCGCTATATTTGAGTAGTTAAAAGGAAGAAATAATTTTTTAAATGCTTAAACATCAGAACTAAAACGTCAATCAAAATAAAAAAGCGATAAAATCTAAAATATTTTTACTTGTTTTAACCATAGATTAAGCTTGAAAAAAAATAATTAGGCAAATTTTTTCGGCATATCGGGAGTTAAAAATTTATACGATAATTTATCGGTAAATTTATTTGAAAACTATAACTGGGGATTTTTGATGAACCAAAAAATAAAAAGATTGATTATCGCAATCGTGGTGACGGCTGTCGTGCTTATTTCGGCGTATTTTATTTTGAAACGCACGGGCGCGCTTGACGCTTTTGATTCCGCTGAAGATATAAAAAACTTTATTTTAAAAGGCGGCGTGTATAGTTATTTGATTTTTTTCTTTATTCAATTCGCTCAAGTAACTATCGTGCCAATCCCGGCTTTTTTAACGACAGTAGCTGGCACGCTTGTTTTTGGACCGTGGCAAACCACTCTTATTAGCATAGTCGCGCAAATGTTGGGCGCTGTTGTGGCTTTCTATATCGGACGAAAATTGGGACGAAAAATCGTGTCTTGGATTATCGGCGAAGAACAAACGTTAAAATGGCAGACGCAACTCGGCAAAGGCAAATACGTTTTCTTTTTGATGATGCTTTTTCCTTTTTTTCCCGACGACGTTTTATGTATGGTGGCGGGTCTGACCGATATGTCTTACCGTTTCTTTGTCGTAACCAACCTTATAACGCGACCGCTAGCTATAGTATGCACTTGTTATTTCGGCAGCGGCTATCTGATACCGTTTTCGGGATATTGGTTGATTTTGTGGGCGTTTATAGTAGCCGCCGTTATCACAGCGTTGATATTGAGCTTTGTTTATCAGGAAAAAATAGAAAATTTTATCGCTAAATTGGCACAAAGATTTGTTAAAAAGAAAAAGACAACCAAAGAATAAGATTTTTTCTATAAGATTCAAGAAAGCAGAAATTTCAATTATATATGCTACAATTCAAGCAAAAAATTAAAATAAGATAAAAACGCAGTTACGAACAAAGGGGAGAAAAATGAAAAAAGTGCTGGTTACAGGTTTTACGCCGTTTATGGGCGAAAGCGTAAATCCGTCTTATGAAGCCGTCAATATGCTGCCCGACCGAATGGATGATATAGAAATAATAAAAGCGCAAATAACGACTGAATTTGGAGTAAGCAAAGACGAATTATTGCAGCTATTAGCTAAACATAAACCCGACGCCGTAATATGTTTTGGACAAGCAGGCGGCAGACCTAATATTACCGTAGAGAAAATAGCCGTTAACTACGCTTTGACCGAAGGGTATGACAAAAATAACGTAATCGTAAATAATACGATAGATCCATTGGGCAACGCGGCGTATTTCGCCACCATTCCGACTGAAAAAATAGTAGACGCAATTAACAAAGCGGGCATTCCCTGCACTCTGTCTTTGTCCGCAGGCGCTTTTGTCTGCAATTATTTGATGTACAATTTACTTCAAAAAACTTTCGGCACGTCTTTATTGGGCGGTTTTATACATATACCGTACTGTACGGAGCAAGCAGTCGGCAAAAAACCCGTTCCGCCTTCGATGGAGCTTTCAGTGGTTTGCTTAGCTATGAAAACAGCGATAAAAAATATTTTTTAAGGAAAATTAATTTATGAGTTACTCACAGTATTACGAAATTTTGTCGCATGATATAGATAAAAATTTTTGTGTAAAACCTTCTATTATTATGCGGTATATGCAGGAAACGGCAAACCGCCATATGCACGAAGCAAAACCTAGCTATATTGATTTGTACAATCAAGGCAAAAACTTTATTTTGAGCAGAATGAATATAGAAATTTATCGAGAAATTTTTCAGTATGACAAGGTAGAAGTCGTAACTTGGCCGACAAATAAGGGCGTTAGTTTTTTGCGTTCGTTTCAAATGAAACGCGGGAACGAGTTACTGGCGGAAGGCGGCGCGACCTTTGCCTTAATAGATATAAATACAAAAAAATTTTTGCGCTGCAACGGAGAGGATTTTGCTAACTATCACGAAGAGCCTGCATTGGAAAAAATTTTTGACTGCAAGGCGCGCGTGCCCGACGAAATTGAGCTTATTTCACGCGGCGAGCGGACTGTCAGTTACTTTGATACCGACTTAAACGGTCACATTAATAATACTAATTACCCTGATATCTTGGCTAATTTTATACCCGAAATATCCAACCTTAGAGTCGTTTCGATGAGTCTTCATTTTGTAGGAGAAGCAAAACTTGGCTCAAAAATGAGTGTGTTTACCAGCGACAAAATAATCGAAAATGAATTAGTTAAATATTACGTTAAGTCTGAAGTTAACGGAAAGACAAATGTAATAGCGGAAATGAAATTCGTAAAAATAAAATAATACCTTGAAAAAAACTGATTTTTATAATCGAAAATCAAAAATTTTTTTTCGATAATGATATTTCAATTTTCATTAAAACGTTTTATTTAGTTTGTAAAAATGATACCAAATGTTGCGATAAAACTTTCTTTTTTTTACTTTAAAATACGCTTAAAGATAAGTAAGATTTTTTTGACTAATTACGCGGCTAACAGAGCGGAGATTTTTGATAAATAATAGATATTTATTAAATTTAGATATTTAAATTTTTTCTCACCTAGTCGTTAGCTTGTCTTTTTTTCGATTTTTTGCGTGAGCAAGAATATTTTATTTCAACTCTTTTTTTATAGACGGCGACCAATAAATTATGATACAATATATAATAACAGTCACAATAATTTAAAAAACGACAAAAATCGCGTAGCAAATAATATTTATCATAGATTGAGCGAATATTTATGCTTTAAAAATAGTTAAAATCGGACAAAATTAAATTAACGGAAGAACAAAAAATACTCACTAACTCTATAATTATCTCGAAAAAATTAAATTTTAAATTTTTCAAAATTGTACTGAAATACAAATTTTACGAAAAACGTGATTTATTTTCGAAAAAAAATTGTTGAAAAGGTGCAATTAACAATGATTTACTTGACGAAAGAAGTAAATGGTGTTAAATTTTAATGTATTAATACTAGCAAGATATCAATAATTTTTTTAAAATAAAAAGGTGAAGAATATGGAAAAATTATCAAAAAAACAAAGAACGTTCAAACTATTGACGCATTCCGCGAGAGTATTGTTTGAACAAAGGGGTATTGAGGGAGTAACGTTTGACGATATCGCTGAACACGCTAACGTTTGTCGTACAACAGTATTCAACCACTTCCCGAGCGGCAATGATTTACTTATAGCTCTATGCTCGACAGAAATAAACAATCTTATTAACCATTGCGCAAACTGCAATTTACAAGGCTTGGCTTTGATAAAAAGCGTATTCGGTAAACTTATCGACGACACTTGCTCATATCCGGTAGTTATGTCAAAACTTACCACGAGTTATGTTACACAACGCGGCGCAGTAGAAGGCGGAGCCGTCTTGGAAAAAACTATCGCTGAAAACCTCACAATAGAAAACAAAAACAGACCTTTGTCGGTTTTGCAAAAAATAAGCGCAAACGAAGCGATGGTTATGATTTTTGGTTTTTATTACGGTATGGTCAACGATTATCACATTACGGACAAGCATTTTGAAGCGGCAAAAATGAAAGAGTGGTTAAACTCTATGATTGACAAATTCATTTGCTAAACTTTCGTTACCGTTAATCAAGCCTAACTTAATTTTGAGACAAAAATAAAAAAAATCCCCGAAACTATTGTTACGGGGATTTTTATTTTACAATTCGATAAAATAAGTAAAACGTTTGCTTTTCTTTTTTGTCAAATCTGTGATACAATTTTTTTATGGAATTATTAATACCCGCGGCGTTCGGGGTGGAGGCGGTCGTTAAGCGCGAGCTTAGCCGTCTGGGCTATCCCGAAACGAAAGCGATAAACGGGCGTATCGGCGTAAGCGGAGAGTTGAGCGATATAGCCAAACTTAATATAAATCTTTCTTGCGGCGAAAGAGTGCTTATTTTGCTTGCGGAGTTTGACGCGGTTACTTTTGACCAGGTTTATGAAAACGCGTACGCGTATGACTGGCAAAATTTTCTGCCTTGTAACGCAAGAATATTAACTTACGCGAAAAGCGTTGACAGCGCGCTATTCGCTCAAAAATCATTGTGCAGCGTACTAAAAAAAGCTATCGTTGACAAGCTTACAAACGTCTACCGCCGTAGTCTTGACGAAAGCGGCGCAAGATATATGATAGAGATTTCTATATATAAAAACAAGGCGACATTAACGCTAGATACCACGGGAGACGGACTTCATAAAAGGGGTTACAGAAAACTCGCTTACACCGCTCCGCTAAAAGAAACTACGGCGGCGGCTTTGATAGATTTGTCGGTATATAATCCCGATAAATATTTAGCGGATTTATTTTGCGGCAGCGGCACGATACCTATCGAAGCGTGTCTACGTGCTATCAATAAACCTGTCGGCATCGACCGCCAATTCGATTACAATTTCTGGAATATAGATCAAAGCGGTGACAAACTTGCCCGCGAAGAAGGTTACGATAACATTAAACGCGACAAAAAGGTATTTATTAGCGGTTTTGATATAGATAAAAACGCCGTTTCGATAGCCCGTTATCACGCGAAACTTGCGGGTGTAGAAGAAAAAATCCATTTTCAAATCGCCGATATGCGGCAGTTCAGCTCTAAACAGCGGTACGGAATAGTGATATCTAATCCCCCGTACGGTGAAAGGCTAAATACCCGCAAAGAGGTAGAAATTTTATACAAAGATTTGGGCAGTCTTTACAAAAAATTGCCCGATTGGAGTTTTTATATACTGACGTCTTATCCGAACTTTGAACGAGTTTTTGGTAAACGTGCTGACAAAAACCGCAAAATTTACAACGCAAATATTGAATGCCGTTATTATTCCATACTTGGGGCAAAGCCGCCAAAAAATCAGGAAAAGCGATTTGTAGAAACGGATGAATAAAATAATATTTTTTTCAAGTAACGCGTAAACCGTTTGCTTGACACGGGTTTAGTTTTGCGTTTATACTTCAAAACGAAAAATACAAAAAATATCGAGGTAATTTTTTAAAATGAAAGAAAAAAGAGTTTTGACTATTCAAGACGTCTCATGTTTGGGACAATGTTCTTTGACTGTTGCTTTGCCTATTATTTCGGCTATGGGAATAGAAACCTGCATTATTCCTTCGGCTGTTCTTTCCACGCACACGGGCGGTTTTAGCGGATTTACTTTTAAAGACCTTACCGAAGAAATCCCCGCTATATCGAGCCATTGGCAAAAAGAAAAGGTGGAGTTCGATGCCATTTATACTGGTTATATTGGAAGCAAAAAACAGCTTGAATACATTACGGATATATTCAGAGTGTTCGGCAAAAACGGCTGTCAAATAATTATTGACCCGGTAATGGGCGACAAAGGCAAACTATACACGGGTTTTGACAAAGATTTTGCGAAAGAAATGGCAAAACTCTGCTCTCACGCCGACGTTATTTTACCAAACTTAACCGAAGCGGCATATTTACTTGACGAGCCTTACGTGGAAAGCGGCTACAGCGAAGAATGGCTGCTTGGACTTTTGCGCAGGTTAAGTAAACTTGGCGCGAAAAAAGTCGTCTTGACTGGCGTAAGTTTCGATCCCAAAAAACTTGGCGTTGCGATTTATGATTCGGCTGCTGACAAGGTTTCATACTATTTCCGCGACAAAATCCCCGGAGCTACGCACGGCACGGGCGACGTTTACGCAAGCAGTTTTGTAGGCGCGCTTATGCAAGGCAAGACCATAGAACAAGCGGCGGCTTTGGCTGCGGATTACGTCGTAAAATGTATTGAAGTTACTTTGCCCGACAAAGAAAATCATTGGTACGGCGTAAAATTTGAAAAATGTATTCCTTACTTGATTGAAAGAATGCAAAAATAAA
>JAQUSX010000178.1 GCA_028710055.1 Clostridia bacterium
AATACTTTTAACGACGATATAACGTATGAAATCGCTTTTTTGAAGGCGCTGTCAAGAAAAGGGGAAAATCTATCGTCCGCGGATATTGCAGAAGAATGGGCGGCGCTTATTCCTTCGGGCTGGTCAGCGGAAGAATGGGCGCTCAGAAATATAAAAATGGGTATTTATCCGCCCGAAAGCGGTATTTTGCACAATCCATATCGCGAATGGATAGGCGCGCAAATGCGCGGAGCGGTCTGCGGAATGGTCGCGCCGGGAAAACCTTTGGAAGCCGCACGTTACGCTTATATGGACGGTGTCGTATCGCATTATAACAACGGAGTTTTAGGTGAAATTTTCAACGCGGTAATGGCAAGTTTAGCGTACGTAATAGGGGACGTTAAACAAATACTTTTCGATGCGATTTATAAATATCTTCCGAAAAAAAGCGAATATTTTTCCGTGGTCGATTATGCGTACTGCTGTTGTCAAAATAACACAGAATGGGAGTCCGCGTGGGAATCAGCGATAGAAAAGTATAAAAAATACAACTGGATTCACGCATATCCGAACGCGGCGGCGGAAGTCGTTGCGCTGTATTTCGGCAGGGGCGATTTCGATGAGACTATGCATATTGTTTCCATGATAGGATACGACGTGGACTGCAACGCGGCGCAGATTGCCGCTGTTTTAGGAATAATAGAAAAAGAAAAAACCGTAAGTGGAAAATGGACTGCGCCCATAGGCGACACTCTTAATACTTACGTTAGAGATAACAAGGTGTTAAGTATAAAAGGTCTTGCGGCGGAGACAGTAGAAATTGCTAGAAAGTTAAGGTAAAAATAAATGAGCAGAATTTTTGTTTTGGGCAGTATGAATACGGATTTCAGTATCTGCTGCGATAAAATGCCGATGCGTGGCGAAACCGTCGTCGGCAGAGATTTTTTCATAAGTTCAGGCGGAAAGGGCGCCAATCAGGCAGTTGCCGCTACTAAACTTGGCGGCTCGGCCGTTATGCTGGGCGCGGTGGGAAACGATATCTTTGCTGAAAAGATTATCAAATCAATTTCCGATTACGGCGTTGATGCGCGTTACATACAGAAAAAAAATGTTTCAACCGGTGTCGCCATTATAACTATCGAAAATAATGATAACCGTATAATCATAGACGGCGGAGCAAACAATTTAGTCGTGGAAAATGATTTTAGACAGATTCTCATAGATAACGCTGAAAAAGGCGATATATTAGTTACGCAGTTGGAAATTCCTATTGAAACCGTCAGCGCAACTTTAGAGACTGCGAAAAGTATCGGCATGATTACTATCCTTAATCCTGCGCCTGCTAAAAAACTGAGCGAGAATATTTATAAGTATTGCGATTATCTTATTCCTAACGAAACCGAAGCCGCTATTTTGTCCGGTATTTCTGTCATAGATACTAATTATCAAAAAATTCGCAATTATTTTATTAAACTGGGAGTAAAAAATGTTATAATAACTCTTGGTAAAGACGGTTGCGTTTTTTGTAATAAAGAAGAAATAAGACATCTTGCTGCAATTCCCGTAAAGGTCGCGGATACAATCGCCGCCGGCGACACTTTTATAGGCGCTTATGCTACCGCTCTAACGGAGGGCAAAGACGATGCGGCGGCTCTTAATTTCTCATTACGGGCGTCCGCTTTGACGGTAACTAAACACGGCGCGCAGCAGTCAATACCCACGAAAAGCGAACTGGATAATTTTAAAGGATAATAAAACAAATAGTATGAGAACAACCCTAAAATTTTTGGCTGAAGAGGCGAATTTATCAACCACGGCGGTGTCTTTGATTTTAAACGGAAAAAACGTCCGCGTATCTAAAGAGAAAAAACAAAAAGTGCTTGAGTTGGCGGAAAAATACAATTATACGCCAAATTCTCTTGCCGTGGGACTGGTAACGAAAAGAACCAATACGGTAGGACTTATTGTTCCCGATATAGCCAACGCGTTTTTTGCCGAGATAGCTAAAAATCTCGAAAGAAGCCTAAGTTATAATGGATACAGTCTGATTCTATGCAATACCAATGACAATCTTTCCGAGGAAATCAAATATGCGCAATTGCTTTTGGCTAAAGACGTGGACGCGCTTATAGTCTGTCCGACTGTTCAATCGGTCGAAAACAGCAAATATATCAATTCTTTTATTGAATCGGGCAAAAAAGTAGTGGCTTTCGACCGTTATTCCGACGATATGCCTTGTTCCACGGTTGCGGGTGACAATTTTTTGGGCAGCCGCCAAGCTGTCGAATATTTGATTAAAAGGGGTCATAGACGAATCGGCTGTATTGGCGGTCCTGCCGATAGTTATTCCGCGAAACTCAGAATAAAAGGCTATATGGATGCGCTTAACGACAACGGCATTAAAATTGACGAAAAGTTTATCAGACAAGGCGATTACAAATTTGACAGCGGCTACGAGCAAGGTTTGGAATTGCTGAAAACCGACGTTACGGCGGTGTTCGTATGCAACGATCTTATGGCTTACGGCTTTTATCGCGCAGTTATGGAAAAAAATAAAATTGTGCCTGACGATATTTCCGTTATCGGCTACGACGATTTATTTTTCTCTTCCATGCTGGACGTGCCGCTTACTACTGTAAGGCAGAATACCGAGTCTTTTTCGGATGAAATCTGTCGCCTTATGAATAAAAACGACATTATTGAGCACGTTCTAATTAAAACGCGAATAATCGAGCGCGAAAGCGTAAAAGATTTAAAT
>JAQUSX010000179.1 GCA_028710055.1 Clostridia bacterium
AAACTTTTGGGCGTTTCACAAGTGCAGGTTTCGAGGCTTGAAAATAAAATACTGGAAAAAATCAACTCGTATTTTCTGCAAGAATAGTAGTTATTTGCTGCTATTCTTTTTACATATTTTTTGTTGCGTGGTGCTCACGCTTTTTTTATGGTTTAATTTTTATATTTAATTTTAACCAACAATATTCTCTAATTGTTCTCAATTTTTTTTAAATTTTCGAAAAAGAAAGATATAAAAGAAAATTCGAAATCGTAAAAACTTTTATTCACCAAATCGCATACAGTTTTTTTAAATAATGAAAGCGACTTTTTTTAAAAATTCGTTGGTTTTGATTATTTTAAATTTTAGTTGTCAACACTTTTTAGGGGAGAAATTTATGAAAACCACAGAGCCGAAAGAATTTGAAAAAAATATAACGAATAGGGAGAGCTATTGCCCGAAAAAAAATATAAAAAAAGGTATGGAGACGGGACAATGAAACCAAAAACAGAATTTAGTGAAATTACGATAGAAAACTACAAGGACTATGTTTTTGAAAAATCGCCCCGTTCCGCTCATTGGAAAAATATGTTTTGGGCTTTTTTGGTGGGCGGACTTATCTGCGCTTTCGGGCAGGTTCTTATCGAGTTATATATCATTTGGGGAGTGAAAGCGGAGCTGGCTTCGTCATTGGCATCGGCTACGCTTATTGCTTTGGCGGCGATATTTACCGGTGTCGGCGTTTACGACAAGCTGGGCAGATTCGCGGGCGCGGGCAGTACCGTGCCGATAACGGGCTTTTCAAACGCTATGGTTGCCCCCGCGATTGAATTTCGCTCCGAAGGCTTAATCTACGGTCTTGGAGCGAAAATGTTTTTAATCGCGGGACCTGTAGTCGTAAACGGCGTGCTTGTTTCGGTGGTAGTCGCGCTAATACGCAGTTTGTTTTTGGGGGTAGGTTAAATGCAGTTTTACGACAAAAAACAAACGTTACATTTTAAAAATGTGAGTTTTGTAAGCGGCTTTACGCTTGCGGGACCGAAAGAAAAACAAGGAAAGCTCGGCAGTACCTTTGATTTGACCTTAGAAGACGACAAATTCGGTGAAAAAACTTTTGAGAAAGCCGAACGCAAAATGTTTGAATATGCCGTGAGCGGAGCGATAGCGAAAGCTAACTTGCAGCCGAACGATATAGATACGATTATCGGCGGAGATTTATTAAATCAAATAGTATCTGTTTCTTTTGCAGCAAAAAAGTTTAAATCGTCTTTTTTAGGCTTGTATAACGCTTGCGGAACGTACGTGGAAAGTCTTATTATCGGTTCTTTTTTGACGGAATTTTTCAATAAAAACGTGCTTTGCGTAAGCGGCAGTCATTTTTCTACAGCGGAAAGACAATATCGTTATCCGTTGGAACTTGGCGTGCTGCGTTCGCCCGTTACGCAATGGACTGCTACGGGTGTCGGCGCAAGCATATTGCAACGGCATAGCGACGGCTGTCCGAAAATCGTATCTGCAACTATAGGCAGAGTAGTAGATTTTGGAATAATGGATGTTAATAACATGGGGGCGGCAATGGCTCCAGCCGCAAAAGACACGTTTACGCAATATTTCATCGATACTGGGAAAAAACCGTCGGATTTCGATATGATAGCCACGGGCGACCTTGGAAAACTCGGCAAGGAAATACTAATCGACTTAATGGAAAGGGAAGGGTACGACTTTAACAATAATTATATAGACTGCGGAGCAGAGTTGTTTTATGAAAAACAAAAAACGTATATGGGCGGCAGCGGCGCGGCATGCTCGGCTTTGGTCACTAACGGCTGGCTTTATAATAATTTGAAAAAAGGCAATATAAAAAATCTGCTTTTGGTCGGCACGGGCGCGTTGATGAGTCCGACCACGTCTTTTCAAGGCGAAAGCATTCCCGCTATCGCGCACTTGGTCGAAATCGAAATGGGGCAAAAGGAGAGCTAAATGGCAATAAATATATTAAAAGCTTTTTTGGTGGGAGGCGGCATTTGTCTTATCGGACAAATAGTTATAAACATTACTCACATTACAAACGGCAAAATTTTGGTTATATTTTTGATTGCGGGCGCGATTTTGGAAGGATTTGGATTGTACGATCCTTTGGTAAAATTTTCGGGCGCGGGCGCCAGCGTTCCTATCAGCGGTTTTGGCTACGCTTTGGTTAAGGGAACCGTAAAAGCTATTGAAGAAAAAGGTATTTTGGGCGCGCTTACGGGCGGACTGGAGGCGACGTCATTAGGTATATCGACCGCGATTGTGTTCGGCTACTTAGTCGCGTTGATTTTCAAACCCCGCACTAAAAAGAATTGAGAATAAAATATATAATGTATTAAAAATTTTAGTTTTTAATTTAATAATTGTGTATTTGTTTTTATGAATATTCAGTAGTAGATACTCGATTTAATGGGTTATGCCCGTTTGGGGTATCTATTTTTTTACGCTTTTAAAAAAACGAGAACTTTCTTCAATTTTGAGAAATATTTCGTTAAACTGTCATTTTAATAGTCAAAAATCTCGCTAATTAAGTAAATATTCATATTTTTTCCTTTACTTTAGTTGTTGTATAAAAAAAATATTCGTATCAAAATCCCTTCCCGATAAATATAATAGTGTCGGGGGAGCAAATTGCGTAAAAAAACAAGAAAAATTTTAATTTTTACGATTTTGGCGGTTTTTATATTTATCGTCGCGCCTTTAATGATTTTGCAT
>JAQUSX010000180.1 GCA_028710055.1 Clostridia bacterium
TGTAGTCGTGAAAGGCTTTTTTGTTTGTCGCCACTATTTTCATATTTTTAATATTACCATTTATATTTTTTGATTGCAATTCTTTTGACAAAATTAGCCAAATAAAAACGGCGGCGTTTTATGCGCTGCCGTCTTAATTCGTTTTAATTGTTTTTTAGCCAAGGATAAAGAAAATTATCGATGTGACGGCAAGGGTTATGCCGCTGATTAAAGTCCACACTTTAAATTTGTGGTCTTTTTTCATGCCCTTGTTTTTGCCGTAAAAACTGTCCGTTGTATTTGACGAATTGGTAAGCGCGCCAGTAGCGTCGCTGTTGCTTTGTTGCAATAAAACCATCACGGTAGCGGTTAATCCGCTCAGCATCATTAAAATTAACAGAATAATACGAATTATTTGGAAAGGTCCCATTATATTTCTCCTTAGAAGTTCTAATCGTCTTTAGCTAGTATATCACGGCAAAAAACTTTTGACAACTGTTTTTTTTATTTAACCAAAAGGCTTCTTCCCGTCATTTGCGTAGGAATGTCAATGCCCATAGAATCCAACATTGTCGGCGCGATATCGCTCAATGCGCCGCCGTCCGCCAAGGTGTAATCCGCAGCGTTTTGACTGACCATTATAAAAGGCACGGGGTTAGTAGTATGAGCGGTAAACGGCTGACCTTTTTCCAGCATCTTTTCAGCGTTTCCATGGTCGGCTGTCACAAACAGCGTTCCGCCCATTAGCAATATCTGTTCCGCGACTTTTCTTACGCAATTATCTACGGTTTCCACCGCTTTTTTCGCGGCTTCATAAACACCAGTATGCCCGACCATATCGCAGTTGGCAAAATTTAATATCATTACGTCGTATTTGTCCTTTTGAAGTTCCGCTATCGCCTTATCGGCAACTTGGTTTGCACTCATTTCGGGCTGCAAATCGTACGTAGCGACCTTTGGGCTGGCGATAAGTATTCTGGTTTCATTCGGGTTCGGTTCTTCCACGCCGCCGTTAAAAAAGAAAGTGACGTGCGCGTATTTTTCCGTTTCGGCGATACGCAATTGACTTAGCCCGAGTTTTGATAAATATTCGCCTAAGGTATTTTCTATATGTTTTTCCATAAACGCGACGGGCAGCGAAAACGTTTCATCATACTTTGTCATTGTGGTATAAATAACGTTTCTTTTCTTGCCTTTAAGGTCAAAGCCGTTAAAGTCCGTTTGTGTGAAAGCTCTAGTCAACTCGCGCGCGCGATCGGGTCTGAAATTAAAAAATATTACGCTGTCGCCGTCGTCAATGGTAGCTATGGGTTCTCCGTTCTCAGTAATTACGGTAGGCAAAACGAATTCGTCCGTCACGCCGTTTTTGTAACTGAGTTTTAACGCGTCGACGGGGTTTTCGGCTTTTTCGCCTTGACCTAATACGAGCATATCGTACGCTTTTTCCACTCTGTCCCAGCGGTTGTCTCTATCCATTGCGTAATAACGTCCGCATAAGGAAGCAACTTTGCCGCAGCCTATACTTTTCATTTCTTTTTGCAGGTCTTTGACAAATCCCGCACCGCTGGTGGGCGCGGTATCTCTGCCGTCCATAAAACAATGAACAAACACTTTTTCCACGCCTTGCTGTTTCGCCATTTTTAATAACGCATAAAGGTGAGACGTGTAGCTATGTACGCCGCCGTCCGACACAAGCCCCATAAGGTGAAGTTTTTTATTTTTCGCGGCGTTAATAGCGTTCAATAAAACTGCGTTTTGGAAAAATTCGCCGTCTTCTATAGATTTTGTTATTCTTGTAAAATCTTGAACAACAATTCTGCCTGCGCCGATATTTAAGTGACCGACTTCGGAATTACCCATTTGACCTATTGGTAATCCTACTGCAAGCCCCGATGCTTTTAGAGAAGTATGCGGGTAGTTTTCCATTAAATATCTAATATAAGGCGAACAGTTTTCGCCGATAGCGTTGCCCTCGGTCTTTTTTGACAGACCGTAGCCGTCCATTATGACGAGCGCTGTTATTTTTTTCATTTATCGTTAGCGTTACATATCGCGGCAAATTTTCCCGCGACAAGCGACGCTCCTCCTATAAGTCCGCCGTCTATATCGGGCATCGAAAGTAATTCCGCGGCGTTTTTTTCATTCATACTGCCGCCGTACAAAATAGAAATATTTTCCGCGACCGCTTCTCCGTAAATATTTTTGATTTGCTGTCTTATAAAGTTTATCGCGTCTTGCGCTTGCATAGCGGTAGCCGTCAATCCCGTGCCTATCGCCCAAACGGGTTCGTAAGCTATTATTACATTTCTCATTTCTTCCGCCGTGATGCCATTAAAGCCCAGGGTTATTTGCTCGCTCAAAACGCTTTCGGTTACGTTCTTTTCACGCTGAGCCAAGGTTTCTCCAACGCACACGATAGCTTTTAATCCCGCGTTTAAGACCGCTTTCGTTCTTTTCGCGACGGTTTCATTGGTTTCGCCGAAATACTGTCTGCGTTCGCTGTGTCCGATTATTACATACTTAACGCCGATTTCGGATAACATATCGGCGGCGATTTCGCCCGTAAACGCGCCTGACTTTTCCCAATGCGCGTTTTCCGCGCCGATAAAAACGTTAGTGTTATTAACGCAATCCACCGCTGCCGCTAACGCCGTGTAAGGCGCGCAGATAACTACAGTATTTATACAATCCTTTACAAGCGGAATTAGTTCGCTGAAAAATGATTTTGTCTCGCTTA
>JAQUSX010000181.1 GCA_028710055.1 Clostridia bacterium
GGTACTATACTCTATCGGTCATTTGGTCGTATTTAGCCTTAGGAGATGGTCCTCCTATATTCCCACCGGATTTCTCGTGTCCTGTGGTACTCTGGAACTCCGCCACTTGAATTGAATGTCGCTTACGAGACTGTTACTCTCTCTGGTCAATCTTTCCAGATTGTTCAACTACTCTCTTCAATGATTATGCGGTTCTCTACCCCGCTTGGTATCACTACCAACGGTTTGGGCTCTTACCCTTTCGCTCGCCACTACTTAGGCAATCACTTATTTGTTTTCTTTTCCTCCGGTTAATGAGATGTTTCAGTTCACCGGGTTCCCTCTAGTACACTATTTGATTCGTGTAAAAGTACTATGTCTTCAACATAGTGAGTTTCCTCATTCGGAAATCTGCGGCTCAAAGCTCATTTACAGCTCCCCGCAGCTTATCGCAGTTAGTCACGTCCTTCATCGGCGCCAAATGCCAAGGCATCCACCATACGCTCTTTGTAGCTTGATCTTTTTTATTAGATCCTTCGATACTCATAAAATTATTTTTAACTTTTGCGTTATTGCAGTTTTAATGCTATTAACACTACGTTTAATATTTTACTCTTTCTTTATATTGATAATATGCAGTTGTCAATGTTCCGTTTCCTCGGCATCAGCCGATTTTTTTTGCCGCCGGTTTCGCCCGACAGCCTTAACATAATAACATTCCCATAAGCTTATGTCAAGGATTTTTCAACACTTTTTTTATCTTTTTTTTAACTTTTTTTACCGTTCTTTTTTACGGTATTTAAAAGAAAAAAGCCGCTATTTGATTGACATTAGTCGCATCTTCCCGCATAATTGAATATGTTAGTTGTGTCTAACAAATTCATTGAGAGGTAACGCTTCGATGTCAAATACCCAAATGACTACATTGGATAAAATCAGTGTCGGTTGCGATTGTAGCATTGTATCGCTGGCTTTGTCAAGCGAAATTAAGGCACGTTTTTCAGAAATGGGATTAGTTTTTTCAACTATCGTACATATAAAGAAAAAAGCCCCCTTAGGCGACCCTATCGAGATAAAAATACGCAACTACACCCTTTGCCTTAGAGCGACCGAAGCCGAACATATATACGTTATGCCGCTCGAATGCGAACCGCGACATAAATGCGAAACCGCTCGATAAATTAGTTTTAAAATATTTATATCTATATTTAAGAGGTTTTTAATAACAAAACTTTTTAATTAAAAATGAAAAATACGCCCTTATCCAACGACATATAATGTAAAGGAATAAAAATAAAAGCGTTATGAAGACAGACAAAAAAAATGTTTCAAAAACTATCGCCCTTGCGGGCAATCCCAACAGCGGCAAAACGACGCTGTTCAATTTGCTCACGGGCAGTAACCAGCATATAGGAAACTGGCCTGGCGTAACCGTCGAACGAAAAGAAGGGCGGCTCAGTTACGACCAGTCCGTTCGCGTCGTGGATTTGCCTGGTATTTATTCGCTTTCGCCGCTGTCTGTCGACGAACAGGTCGCATACAAATACCTCACCGAAGAAAAACCCGACCTTATTATAAATATCGTGGACGCCACAAACCTTGAAAGAAACCTGTTTTTAACTACACAGCTACTTGAACTCGGCTGCGAAATGGTTGTCGCTCTTAATATGAAAGACGAATTGGAAAATCAAGGTAAAAAAATAGACATTGAAAAACTTACCGAAATTTACGGCGTAAAATTTTTCTCGATTTCCGCGAGTAAAAACAGCGGTATTGACGAGCTTATTAAATACGGACTGAGTGAAAATTTATCTAAGCCGAAACCATTAAAAATAAACAAAACTTCCCGTGACGAAATCGCCGCGGAAAGATATACTGCAATCAGCAAAACCGTATGCGCCGTTTTAACAGATATAAATGCTAAAATAACCAAAAACGTAAAAGATAAAAATTTATCCGTATCAGACGAAATTGACAAAATCGTCACTAATAAATGGCTCGCTTTCCCTATCTTCGCCGTTATTATGACGCTTATTTTTTACGTCAGCATTGACGGGCTGGGCGGTTTTCTTTCTGATTTACTTAACAAACATTTATTCCCGTGGCTTTCGGACGCCACCCGAAACGCTATGAGCGGTTTGCCGTTTTGGCTCAGTTCGCTCGTCGTAGACGGTATTATGAGGGGCGTGCTTTCGGTTGTCGGATTCGTGCCTCAAATAATGTTGCTGTTTGGATTTATTTCAATACTGGAAGCGTCGGGCTATATGGCGCGCGTAGCGTTTATTATGGACAGGCTGTTTAACAAAATCGGCTTAAACGGAAAATCTTTCGTCGCCATCATTATAGGATGCGGCTGTTCCGTACCCGCTATTATGTCCGCGCGCACAATAAAAAACATTAACGAGCGAAACTCCACGATAACTCTCGCTCCTCTTATGCCGTGCAGCGCAAAATTAGCCTTATTCAGTTTTTTTACTGCAGCGGTTTTCGGTGGTAACGGAATCGTTGCCGTATCGCTTTATTTTGTAAGTATTATTTGTATAATTATCGGCGGTCTGCTGTTAAAGATATTTAACCGCAAAAAAGTCGACGTCGGCGACACCTTTATTATGGAATTACCCGTTTACCGCGTGCCGCAAGCAAAGAACGTTTTGCGCGAAATGTGGGAAAAAGGCAAGGCTTTTATTGTGAAGGCGGGGACGATTATTTTTGTCGCTTCGGTTATTC
>JAQUSX010000182.1 GCA_028710055.1 Clostridia bacterium
CAAGGACAAGGCTCGTTCATACCCACGGCTTCGCCTTCTACTCTTTTCTTTACTTTTTGTAAAACCGTTTGCGCGCGTTCTTGTTTTTTAATATGCGCGTAAAGCAAAAACTTTACC
Source organism: Clostridia bacterium (assembly GCA_028710055.1). GTDB lineage: Bacteria > Bacillota > Clostridia > Christensenellales > CAG-314 > JAQUSX01. The sequence continues at coordinate 118 of JAQUSX010000182.1, forward strand.
GTGTCGGCTTGGATTTCTTCGTTCATTTTTTCAAACATCTCAAAGCCTTCTTTTTTGTATATAGCTAGCGGATCGCGTTGACCAATGGACTGCAAACCTACGCCTTGTTTTAGCTGATCCATATCTTCAAGGTGTTCCATCCATTTTTCGTCTGTGATTTTAAGAAGAATGTATCTTTCTACGTCGTTAAAGTCCATGCCCTGCTCATCAAGTTCGCCTGCTTTGTTTTCAAGCATTTCTTTAACGATGTCTGTCAGCATATTCATTATTTCACGCGCGGAGTTATGTTCCACTATGTGTTCGTCAAGAATATCGCGTCCGTCGGGTAAATATTTTGTTTTTAAAATTTCGTTAGCTCTTTCCCAGTCCCATTTTTCGACGTTTTCTTCGCCGCCGCACGCGTCTTCCAAAGCCTTTCGCGCGTAAGTGGACGCCATTTTTACTATATCTTCGTGTACGCTCTTGCCTTCCAAAACCTTGTTTCTTTCGGCGTAAACAAGATTTCTTTGATAGTTGTTTACGTCGTCGTACTGCAATACGTATTTTCTGGAAGAAAAGTTGCGGTCTTCCACGCGTCTTTGCGCCGCTTCAAGCTGCTTTGTCAGCATTTTTGCCGTGATGGGCGTATTTTCATCCACGTTAAGCACAGACAAAACCGATCTCAATCTGTCGCCGCCGAAAACTCTCATCATATCGTCTTCGGTGGATAGATAAAATACCGAAGAACCCGGGTCGCCTTGACGGCCGCTTCGTCCGCGCAACTGGTTGTCGATACGTCTGCTTTCGTGACGCTCCGTTCCAATAATATGAAGTCCGCCGACTTCGATAACTTTTTTCTTTTCTTCGTCGGTTATTAACTTATTTTTATCGTATAGCTCGCCATACACTTTTTGAAGTTTTGTCGTTTCTTCATCGCCTTCGGCATAACTCGTCGCTATGTTTATTTGCTCTTCGTTATAGCCAAGACGCATCATATCCTGCATAGCCAAAAACTGCGGATTGCCGCCCAGTAAGATATCGGTACCACGTCCCGCCATATTAGTAGCTATCGTAACGGCGTTGAATCTGCCCGCTTGCGCTACTATTTCCGCTTCACGGCTATGGTTTTTTGCGTTCAATACGTTGTGTTTGACACCTATTTTATTGAGCATTTCGGACAGCTCTTCACTTTTTTCAACCGAAACCGTACCTATCAAAACGGGTTGTCCCGTAGCGTGTCTATCTTTTACTTCGTTTACAATATTATTTAATTTTCCTTTTCTTGATACATATACCACGTCGTCGTGGTCGGCTCTTATCATAGGCAAGTTTGTAGGAATAACGACGACGTCAAGATTATATATGGTATTAAATTCGTCTTCTTCCGTTTTTGCCGTACCTGTCATACCCGAAAGTTTTTTATACAAACGGAAATAGTTTTGGAAAGTAACGGTAGCGAGAGTTTTGTCTTCTTCTTTAATAGCTACGTGTTCTTTGGCTTCTATCGCCTGGTGCAAGCCGCCGTTAAAGCGTCTGCCTTCCATTTTTCTGCCTGTAAAAGCGTCTACTATTACAACTTTGCCGTTTTCGACGATATAATCGTCGTCGCGCTTCATAACTGCGTGCGCGCGCAAAGCCTGTATTATATAATGGTTTAGTTCCGTATTGTCAAGGTCGGAAAGATTGTCGATTTTGAAAAATCTTTCTGCTTTTTCAATACCCTCGTCGGTAAGCTGCGCTTGTCTTTTTTCTTCGTCGACTTCGTAATCAACGTCTTTGCGCAAAGTGCAGATAAATCTATTTGCCGTAACGTACATTTCGCTTGATTTATTCGAGCGTCCCGAAATAATAAGCGGAGTACGCGCTTCGTCTATCAAGATACTGTCCACTTCGTCAATAATGGCAAAATTTAATACTCTTTGTACTCTGCCTTCTTTTGAGCGCGCCATATTATCTCTTAGATAATCGAAACCGAATTCGTTATTTGTTCCGTAGGTAACGTCGCTTAAATAAGCCTTTTTCTTTTCTTCCGTAGACTGTTTTGTAAAAATAATGCCGACACTTAGCCCTAAGAATCTGAAAACTTTTCCCATCCATTCGGCGTCACGTTTTGCCAAATATTCGTTGACGGTAACGATATGCACGCCGTTACCTGTAATGGCGTTTAAGTATGCGGGCAAAGTTTCTACTAATGTTTTGCCTTCACCTGTACTCATCTGACAAATTCTGCCTTGATGAAGCGAAATACCGCCCAGTATCTGAACGTGGAAATGTCGCATTCTTAGTACTCTCGTTGCGGCTTCTCGGCAGACAGCGTACGCTTCGGGCAGCATATCGTCCAAGCTTTCCCCGCCAGCGTAACGGCTTTTAAATTCGTCCGTCATCGCTTTTAGCTGCGCGTCTGTGTAACCCGCATATTTATCCGCATTAGCTTCAACTTTTGCGGCTATTTTTTCCAATTGTTTTAACGCTCTTTTATTCGCTCCGCCTAATTCGTTGGCCATTTATTTTGTCTCCTTTATCTATGTTAATCCATTAATATATTTTCTTTTCTAACCGCAACGGTGAGAACCCAAACTTTGTCCGCTCCGTTCTTTTTCAAAACT
>JAQUSX010000183.1 GCA_028710055.1 Clostridia bacterium
TATAATGAAAACTCCTTAATTTTGATTTTGGGCAGCTTTCCAAGCGTGAAAAGCCGCGAAGTCAGTTTTTATTACGGTAATAAGCAAAACCGATTTTGGAAAATGCTGTCGGATTTTTTCGGTATGCCGATTGATACGATTGATGAAAAGAAAAAATTACTAAGCGTAAACAAAATTGCTCTATGGGATATCGTGACCAAATGTGAAATAACAGGTTCATTAGACAGCGCGATAAAAAATTATTCGGTCGCGGACGTGTCGAGTTTGCTTACAACCGCGCCTAATATAAAAAAAATTCTTATTAACGGACAGACCGCAAATAAAATCTTTACTAAACATTTCCACGAGTTAAGCGGTCTTGCGGTTTGTCTTCCGTCCACCAGTCCAGCCAATACTAGGTTTGATAAATCCGCTTGGCTCGATGAGTTGGAGATTTTAAGCAAATAAATTTAATTTATCAAAACAAAAAAATTGCTTTGCGATAAAAATATATCAATTCAAAAATTGAAGATAAAAAATAAAGCGTATTACATTCAATACGCTTTTGTTTTTTGTTATTACGCGTTAGGATATACGCTAACTTGTTTTTTCGCCTTTCCCATGGGTTCAAACTTTACTACGCCGTCGATAAGAGCGAACAAAGTGTCGTCCTTGCCGATTCCAACGTTGTGACCCGGGTGAATATGAGTGCCGCGTTGACGAACCAAGATATTTCCCGCAAGAACAAATTGACCGTCGGCGCGTTTAGCTCCCAAACGTTTGCTTTCGCTTTCACGTCCGTTTCGGGTGCTACCCATACCTTTTTTGTGGGCGAATAATTGAATCTTTATAAACATTATTCATTAACCTCCAATTTCATAAAATCCGAATATTCGGTGTATAAGTCGGACAAACCGCACAGCATTGTCCCCAAAATCATATCGGCGTCATGCCTGCTGGTTTCGTCCAAATCTTCAGGCAGATTAAAAGTTAATACCCCGTCTTTTTCATTCCGTTGGTACTTGACTTTTATGTGAGCTACCGAAAGCAGCCCAAGTAAAGCCGTTTGCACCAAAGTGGATATACCCGCGCAAACGATGTCCTCGCCGCAAGCGGCATATCCCGAATGACCCCGACAGTCGACAGCGGTAATGCTGCCGTTTGTTTTAATCACCCTGATTTCCGTCATTATTCTTTACCGACGGTGATGTTTTCTATTTTGAGTTTTGTATACGGTTGTCTGTGACCTTGTTTTTTACGAACGTTTTTCTTTGCTTTGTAAGTAAAAATAGTCAATTTAGCTCCTTTGCCGTGTTCCAAAACTTTTGCGGTAACGGTGACTTTTTCAGCTTTTTTGCCTGTCAAAACCGTTTTGTCGTCCGCGTACAAAAGAACGGGCAGTTCGATTGTCGAGCCAACTTCCGCTTTAAGCAATTCGGTGGAAAAAATCAAATCCTTTGTGGCTTTGTATTGTTTTCCTCCTGTTTTTACGATAGCGTACATTTAATTTACCTCCTCTTCCCAGTCTCGCTGAACTTATGTTTTCGGGCGGTTTGCAGTACTGCAAACGCTTAGATAGCCCAGTCCAAGCGGCTCGTCTAATAATTTATCATAAGGCTGTTTTTTTGTCAAACATTTTAGGTATTAAAACAAACCGCCTTCCGCATACTAAAAACTAATAAGACCACAAAAGGAGAAAATAACAAATGCCAAAAAGCAAAATAAAAAACTTTGAATATTTTATGAACGCTGAAACGAGCAGAAACCCAGAATTTTATCTCTTTGACGAGTCGGAATATTACGATTTTTACCGTTTGGAGGACGAATAATATGAATGAACAACCCCGCGATTATAACAGCGAAAGCGACTCCGAAAACAGAGCGCGCGGCGCGGTGTGGAACGAACCCGCAAAAGACTGCGGAAAGAACGTTAATACGATAAAAATACTTAACGCGATAAACGATAACGCTCTCATGGCTAGAGAATCGACCGAAACCATTCTTAAATACGTGGACAATATGGATTTTGGCGACCTATTGCGCAGTCAAGTAAATAAATACGACGAGTTTTGCAGACGGGCGCAACTGATGGCGAATAACCTTGGCTGCGTACTTGAAACGCAAAACAAAACAGCGCGCAGTATGGCAAAAATGTCACTCAAAATGAAAATGCTGATGGATAACTCCGTCGGAAAAATCGCCGAGATTATGTTACTCGGCACTACTAACGGCATCGTCGATATGGGCAAACTCATTCGTCACACCCCCGACGTAAAAGACGAGGCGTTGTCGCTGGCAAAAGAACTACTGATTTACGAAGAAGACAAAGTCGAGCTTATGAAATATCATTTGTAATTTTTAAATACGAATAAAAGTAAAAGAGAACGGAATTAATCCGCTCTTTTTTATATGTATGATTTTTTAATTTTAACTTTTTATCAATAGTTTATTTATTATTTTATTATATCTTTCTTGTATAAAAATTTGGGGTGAGTGGTTAGACCCAAAATGTAGGTCTAACTTTTACTGTCAAGATTCCTGTCATTTTTCAAATGTAAGACTCTTTGGCTTGAATCCGCGATCATGATAGTACGTGATTAATTCTTCTGCTGTGCTGAAGTAGTGACCACTTCCCCGATATTCAAGAGACCAGTGGTCATCCGTCGGGTCTTTGCTTCGCATAATGATAACTGCGTTTTCTTCGTCTTGCGGAAGGATTT
>JAQUSX010000184.1 GCA_028710055.1 Clostridia bacterium
CATTCTTAGTCTAGGCGCGATGTTCGTCAAAGCGGCGTCGGTTATTTCCGCAGCTTTTGATATATTTTGTGTAAGCGTTTTTTTAACTTCAGTCAAATCGACTTCTACGTGCGCGATATCAAATTTTTCACATACTTTCAGCGCGTCGACTCTGTCTTGATTGTAATTGCTTTTGCTGCCGCAAGGCATAATCACAGCGGTAACGTTTTTTGTGGCGAGCCTTGACAATATGCCCACGAGCGCGCAGTCTTTTCCGCCGCTGTTCCCGTAAACGATACCTTCCGCTTTCGCCTCGCTAATTAGGTTTTTTATAAACTCGACTCTTTTATTTATTTCTATCTGCCAGTTTCGCATAAGCATTTACTCCTTTTCGTTTACGTCAATAGCGCTATCTTTTTCTTCTTTCGAGATTGCAACGCTTTCCGTATTAGTTTGCTCTTCCGTCTCTTTTTCAAAACGCAGTTTTTCTTTTGCTATGTCGGCAAATTTTTTCGCATCGGGCAGTATGGCTATATAATAACCGACGCTGAAAACAAAAGACAAAGTTTTGCAAAGTATCAATATGACTGTGTTTAATATCGGTATCCACGAAAACAACGCGTACAAAACGAAAGTCAGTAAATCCAACGGTATCAACGCGAAGTATAGCGGCGCGCCGATAATAACGCAAAGCGTTTTTAATATAATGTAATACCATTTATTTGACGTATAAGTAAAAATGGCTTTTATTCTTGATGAAAAATATTCTTGTAAATGTTCTTTCATTATTTCTCCTTGAAAAATTTTATCTGATTATAATTATTAGTGAATTTTAAAATAGCTAAATTATTGTAATTTTTGTAAAAATTTTGTACAAAATCTATTATTTCTCTATTCTTCCAAAAAAACGCAGCAATCAACGAAACGTTTGAGACCTTTTTTGAGTTGGGAAATTGGACAAGCGAGATTGAATCTTACCCAGCCGTCGTAATTTCGACCGTACATTTTGCCGCCGTTAACGCTCACGCCATATTTAACAAGCTCCGCCCCAAGCTCTTCGTCGGTTTTGCCAAGGTATCTCATGTCGATAAACGCCAGATACGTTGACTCCATCTCGGTAACAACCGCTTTGGGCAAATATTGCGCTAAATATTTTTTTAGATAAAGATAATTTTTTTCTATATGTTTATTTTGACGGCGCATCCAGACGCCGCATTTGGTATAAACCGTTTCCGCAGCGATAGGTCCCATAAGACCTGGTTCGGCGCAAAACATTGAATTTATTTTTTCGTCATACGCTTTTTTGAGTTCTATATCGTTAAATATAATATTACTGGTGAAAAATCCAGCAAGATTAAACGTTTTGCTCGGCGCGTTGCATACTATCAAATTTTTGTATAAATCAAAATATTTTCCGACAGAAGTGAATTTTGAGCCAAACAGCATAAGGTCGCAATGAATTTCGTCCGATATGAGTAAAACGTTATGCTTTTTGCATAGTAGCACGACCTTTTTTACTTCGCTTTCTGTCCACGTTCTACCCACGGGATTATGCGGACTGCAAAAGACAAACGCTTTCGCGCCGTCGAGCTTGCGGTCAAGATCGTCAAAATCTATGGAAAACCTTTTTCCGTCAAAAATCAAGTCGCTGAATTCTTCCGTGTTTTGATTGTTCTTTAGTAGCAACGGAAAGGCGGTATAAACGGGCTCTTGTATAATAACTTTGTCACCGGGTTTTGTAAAAACGCTGAGTATAGCGTTCATTGCGAACACCGTGCCAGGCGAAACGGAAATTTGCTCCGGCATAACGTCGTAATCGTAATTATTTTTTATCCAGTTTTTTAGTGTTGCGTCATATGTCGGGCTTTTAATGCAGTAGCCGAATGCCCCTTGAGCTATACGTTTATGCAAAGCAAGCCTTACCGCAAGCGGAACTTTGTAGTCGCTGTCAGCCACTCCAAAAGGTATCGTGTTGGGACAATTGTCCCATTTGTAACAATTTGTGTTTTTTCTTTTTGCGGGAATATTAAACATTTTATTTTTCTGCTCCGTTTTTTTATTTAAAAGTGGTTTTAATTTAATTTCGCAGTCGCAATTATTTTGTAATGACGGATTTTTATATATTTTAATTTTTGCGCAATAATCTATCTTGCGCCGCTCATTATAGACTTCATTTTACGGCTTCTTTATTCCTGCGTTTTTTCAAAAAACAAAATATGATTTTCATCATTATAATATGGAATAAAGCGTAAGATACGCCGCGCTCGCGGACAGCTCTTGCGTGAAATTATTATTTTAAAGTTTAACATATTTTAGGATCAAAGTAAATAGATGTAAAAGCCATAACAAAGGTAAAATCTAAATAAAATAAAAAACAAACAGACACAAAATATTTTGACACAAAGCGTATTTGGTGATATACTAAGCAGGCAAAAAACGGTCGGAAAATTTACTGATTTAAAAAAATAAAAAAATATCGAGGTGTAGCGCAGTTGGTAGCGCGCATGGTTCGGGACCATGAGGCCGCGAGTTCAAGTCTCGCCACTTCGACCAAAAGTCCCTGTTTATGCGGGGTATAGCGATTTTAAAAAGTGTTGTTTTAGTATAAAAAACAACACTTTTTAATAATTTTTAGGGTAAATTTTAGGGTAAATATTGTTAACTTTTTCCGCCTCTTTTCTTTCAAATTCCTGCTGCACATGGCTGTATGTGTTAGCT
>JAQUSX010000185.1:0-875 GCA_028710055.1 Clostridia bacterium
TGTTATCAGATATGCAAGATTGGCGCTATCAAACAGAGAGGTGCGAAATGAAAAGTATTTTGATGGTAGGCGTTGGCGGACAAGGTACTATTCTTGCGAGCAAATTACTGACGCAGGGACTTTTGGCTGAAGGATACAATATTAAAATGAGCGAGATACACGGTATGAGTCAACGCGGCGGTTCAGTCGTAACTCATATACGCTTCGGCGAAGAACAAGTTTATTCGCCCGTTATAGGAAAAGGCAAAGCGGACGTTATTATCGCTTTTGAAAAAATGGAAGCGTTAAGATATCTTGACCATCTCACGCCAAACGGAGTTGTCGTGGTCAACGATTTGGAAATTCCTTCAATTTCAATCTCTACAGGCGATAAGGAATACCCGCAGGGCATAATAGAAGAATTGAAAAAACACGCGAAAACTATCGTGATAAACGCGGGCGAAACGGCGGAAAAAATAGGCTCGCAAAAAGTTGTAAATATGGTAATGCTTGGCGCGGTAATCGGCAAAATGGGTTTGGAAAATATCGACTGGAAAAAACTCTTGACCGAAAACGTAAAGCCCGATTTTATCGAAATGAATTTAAAAGCTATTAACGCGGGCGCAGAATTAGTTAAATAAAAAAATTTAAAGAAACCAAAAAATCTCTCCATAACGGAGAGATTTTTTTATGTTTAGGTTTTATGAAATCCCTAAGATAAATTAATTGACGCATAGTTTTTTTTGCTTAATTTTTAGATATTTTTTTGTTGCTCGTTGTTTAAACAAAAACTTTCTCAGTTATGTGAGAGAGTTAATTTTGATTTTTATATTTAACAAATTTTGTCTATGTAGTACATCGCCCATTTTTTATCGGCGACAAAGTCCAGTTTTTCC
>JAQUSX010000185.1:885-2675 GCA_028710055.1 Clostridia bacterium
AAATCTCTCCATAATGGAGAGATTTTTTTATGTTTAGGTTTTATGAAATCCCTAAATTAAATTAATTGACGCTTAGTTTTTTTTGCTTAATTTTTAGATTATTTTTAGTGCCGTGTTTAATAGCAACCTCTCTCGATAGACGAGAGAGGTTAATTTCGAATTTATTTTATGCTTAATCGATTTTGTCTATGTAGTACATCGCCCATTTTTTATCGGCGACAAAGCCCAGTTTTTCCGCGAGTTTGCATGAAATATCATTTGCCGCGTCCCAGATAGGAGTAAGATTTCTCTTTAATGCTTCCGCTAAAAAACGTACCGCAAGCTGTGTCGCGAAACCTTTGTTGCGGTGCGAAGGGTCGTCGTTGAAGTCGACGCGAACGTAAACTTCTACCTCGTCGCACACAATGGGGAAATTAGAGCAGCAAAAGCCGATCATTTTATTGTCGCAATAAAGACCGTAACCGAAACCGTATTCGGAAAAATCTTTTTTATCAAAAAATTTGCTTGTTAAATCTAATATTATCATTTCGTCGCGAACGGGGTCTGGTTTAGTCAGAGGCAAAATTTCGTATCCAGTCGGCAACTCTTTTTTGAGCGAATTAATGTGGTTGAGCGAAAGTTTTGACGAATCAAACAGCACTCTGGGAAAAGTCATTACTTTTTCGCCAAAATTTACTTTCAAAAAGTTTTCCCAAGACGGATGCTGGCACACGATAAACGTGCGGTCGTTACGCATACGGTCGTTAAGAGCGTTCATTACGTCCGCGGGTATGCCGTTACTTACATCGCCGTAAAAAGCAATGAAAGGGTGATAATCTATGAAAAATATTTTTGGATTTTTGATGTCGTCAACGATAAAACCGGTTTTTTCGTCTTCCACAACGTGTAAAACGGTCAGATAAAAATACGCGGAGTCTTTTAATATTTTTTCTTTAAGTGAGGGGTAATTTTTTATTGACGCGAGTTTTTTCATTTTTTTACGGTCCCCTTAGAATGTTTTAATTAATTTGCGGTGTGTTTGTAAGATTTTTGAAGTCATTATTTTAATAATCAGCGTTCGTTATATTTTTTTATTACGTCTTTATAAAAATCCACCGCCACAGGAAGGGAGCTTATATAAATATTTTCGTTTAGGCTGTGCATACCGTCGATTTGCTCTGAAGTGGCGTAAATGGGACTGAAACGCAATACGTTGTCGCAAAGACTGTCGTAATGCCGTCCGTCCGTCGCGCCCGTCATAACGTATGGCGAAACGACTATATCTTTGTAATTATCGTAAATAACATTTTCGACAAGTTTGAACATATCGCTCTTATATGAAACGACTTTGCACGCGGGATTGCTTTGCAATACTTCCATAGCTAGACCGAATTTATTGGCGATTTTTTTGAAAATTGCCAAACTCTCATCTCTGTCCTGATGAAAAATAAATCTCACGTTTGCGGTAACGTAAGCCGTGTCGGGCAAAACATTGTAACTTTCGCTGCCTTTACACGTGGTAAAGCTGTAAGTCGTTTTTACCATCGCGCCGCCGGCAGGACTTATTTTGTCAAGCAGTTTTGTCAAAAGTCCGCCGAAAAGCCAAAGATTGGAAAAAACAAGACGTATAGCGAAAGATGAGTACGGAGCCATTCGCGTAAACATTTCTTTTATGGTAGGGTTCATTTTTTTCGCGAAAGGATCGTGTTTTTCCATATAATTTACAAATGCAGCGAGTTTTGCTATAGGCGTATTTTTTTGTTGAACGCTCGCGTGTCCGCCGTTGCTTTTTGCGGTAAACTTTATATCGG
>JAQUSX010000186.1 GCA_028710055.1 Clostridia bacterium
AAGTACGCGGCAAAACGCGCGATGGAAATAGCCGTCGCCGGGGGACATAATATTTTGCTTATCGGTCCGCCAGGGGCTGGTAAAACTATGCTTGCCCGTGCCGTGCCGTCGATAATGCCCGACCTTACTTTTGAAGAAGCATTGGAAGTAGCAAAAATCCACAGCGTCGCCGGAACGCTGGACGGCGGTTTCGTATTCAGCCGACCGTTCCGTTCTCCGCACCACACCGCCACTATGGTAGCGTTAACGGGCGGAGGAACGAAAACTCACCCCGGCGAAATTAGTCTTGCTCATAACGGAGTATTGTTCCTAGACGAGCTGCCCGAGTACACACGTCAAACGTTGGAAGCGTTGCGGCAGCCGCTTGAAGACGGCGTAATAACGGTTTCGCGTGCACAAGCTAGCGTAACGTACCCAGCCAATTTTATGCTTATCGCCAGTATGAACCCATGCCCGTGCGGCAACTATGGCAACGAAACGAGACCTTGCACTTGCTCGGCAAGCCAGATACATAAATATCTGTCAAAACTTTCGGGACCGCTACTTGACCGAATAGATATTCATATAGAAGTTGGAAACGTAACGTACGGCGAACTCAGCGGAAACGGAGAAAGCGAATCTTCCGTTACCGTTAGAGAAAGGGTAAACAAAGCCCGTGAAATACAAAAAAGCCGCTTTATCGGCTCAAAAACTCATTGCAATTCGCATATGACGAGCGGAGAGTTGAAAAAATATTGCAAACTGGACTCAAAAAGTTCCGACCTTATAGAAATGTCTTTTGAAAGGCTTAATTTATCGGCAAGAGCGTACAGCCGAATAATTAAAGTCGCTCGAACGATAGCCGACCTTGACGGAAGCGAGGTTATTCGTCCGCAAGATATTGCCGAAGCAATACAATACCGCTCGCTCGATAGAAAATACAGAGTATAAAATTAACGTTATTTTAGAAATTAAAATTTTTGTATCAGAAAATTTTTGAAAATATAAAATAAAACAATGGGAAAATTTAGAGGCGAAAAAATTTTTACACTGACCGATTTGGTCAGTAGAAAAGAATCTTAAGATACGAATTAAAAAGTCAAGAAAAATAAACTTAAAAAAATTGGTTTGAGGATTTTTAGTCGATAAAAATAATTAAAATAGGGAAAAGATGAAGTTAGAAGAAAAACTGTGTTTGATAATGTCGTCGCTTGAAATAAGCAATAATAAGCAAAGAGAACTGTTTTCTTGCGTGGATTTGGAACTACTGTGGACAAACTTTTACGACGACAATCAAAAAATAAAAAAGATACTCGGCGAAAAGGATTTGTCAAGATTAAAAAGCAGTCTTAATCAAACTTATCTTGACGCGATTATTACGCAGATTGAAAAAAACGGCGTTACTGCCGTTACTTATTTTTCGCCCGACTATCCGCAAAAACTCAAAGATATTCCCGATCCGCCTTATACTTTATACTGCAAAGGCGACGTTAGTATACTCAATTCCGACGGTATCGCAGTCGTCGGCACGAGAAAAATCTCCGCTTACGGGCGAAGAGTGACGGCGTATTTTACCGACGAATTAGCTAAGCATTTCACCATTATTTCAGGTTTAGCTTACGGAGTGGACACCGTAGCTCACGAAACCGCGTTAAAATCGGGCGGCAAAACTATCGCAGTTTTGGGCAGCGGCGTATGCAATATTTATCCCGCCGCAAACGAAAATCTGGCTAGAAAAATACTCGAAAACGGCGGACTTATCGTTTCGGAATTCGGCATTTTCGGCGAGCCGAACAACTATCATTTTCCAATGCGAAACCGTATAGTTTCGGGTTTATCCCGAGCGTTATTAATAACGGAAGCTCCGTTAAAAAGCGGAACTATGACGACGCTCGAACACGCTTTGGAGCAAGGGAAAGACGTGTATGCCGTACCCGGCGAGATATATTCGCAAAACTCAATGGGCTGTAACGAACTGCTAAAAAGGCTTCAAGGCGCGCTTGTTACAGACCCGAAAGACATCTTGCGCGAAATGAACGTTAGGTATGAAAAAAAAGAAAAGAAGGCTATTCAACTTGACTTAACACAGCAAAGTGTAGTAAATTTGTTAATTGCTGGAAAGAAAAATTTTGACGAGCTAGTGGAAACCACAAAATTAAACCCGTCCGAGCTTGCGTTTGTACTTTCAAACCTTGAGCTTATGGGCTGTATTATGAAACTTCCCGGCAACGTTTATCAATATATGGAGGACTAACAAGTGAAGCTTGTTATAGTGGAATCACCCGCAAAAGCCAAAACGATAGCTAAATATCTTGGAGAAGGTTATTACGTTGACGCTTCGGGGGGACACGTAAGAGATTTACCCGTAAAAAAACTCGGCGTAGACTTAAAAAATAATTACGAGCCTATTTATGAAATCACGGAAGGAAAAAACGAAACGATAGACAGGCTTATGAAAAAGGCGAGTAAAGCCGAACAAGTATATTTGGCAACCGACCCTGACCGCGAAGGCGAAGCTATTTCGTGGCACTTATCAAACGCATTAAACCTTGACGGTAACCTTAAAAACCGCATAATGTTTAACGAAATAAGCAAAAACGCGGTGCAAAAAGCCTTGGAAAAACCCGACTATATCAATATTAATCTGGTCAACGCTCAGCAAGCGCGCAGAGTA
>JAQUSX010000187.1 GCA_028710055.1 Clostridia bacterium
ACCTGCTGTTTTTCTATATAGCCGCTGTATTTTGTGTCGATTTCAATTTGCTCCAAGGCTTGCTTTGAAGCGTTTTCAAACAGACCAAAATATTTTTGCAAGTCGTAAATAGTTATATTAGTCCGTTTCAAACAATCCGCCAAAGTTAATCCCGCTTTGGGTTGCGTTTCATTTTTGTCGTTAAATAAATCCTGTAATTTTTTAGGCGGGTAAACGACTTTCATTTGAGTTTTTATTTGACTGATTTCTTTTTCTTTCGCCAAATATTTTTCATACCGCTCGTCTGTGACTAAGCCTATTTCACGCCCTAATTCAGTCAACCTAATATCGGCGTTGTCTTGTCTAAGTATAAGTCTATGTTCGGCGCGGCTTGTCATCATTCTGTACGGCTCTTCGGTAGGTTTCGTGGTAATGTCGTCAATCAATACGCCGATATAACTGTTTTCACGCGTAAGTATAAAAGGCGGTAAATCGTTTATAAATCTGTACGCGTTAATGCCCGCAACAAGCCCTTGTCCCGCCGCTTCCTCATAACCGCTTGTGCCGTTAATTTGTCCCGCGAAAAAAAGTCCTTTTACGTCTTTTGACATTAACGTGGGAAAAAGCGTCGTAGCATCGATACAATCGTATTCGATAGCGTACGCGTCGCGCATTATTTCGCAGTCTTCCAATCCGTCGATAGAGCGGAAAATCTGGTACTGCACTTCGGCGGGCATACTTGACGAAACTCCTTGCACATAATATTCGTTCGTGCCTTCTCCTTCGGGCTCCAAAAAAACCTGATGTTTTTCTTTGTCGGAAAATCTGACAACTTTGTCTTCAATCGACGGGCAATACCGCGGACCTACGCCTTCTATATCGCCTGTAAATAACGGCGCGAGATTTTTGTTTTTTAAAATAATATCTTTTGTATTAAGTGTGGAATAAGTCAAAAAACAATCTCTTATTTTACTCGGAACGTTTTCATGCAGATAAGAAAACGGCGGCATTTCGTCTTCGCCTTGCTGACGCGCCATTTTGTCAAAATTTATACTTCTTCCGTTTATTCGCGCTGGGGTACCCGTTTTGAAACGTCTTGTGGTAAATCCTAATTTTTTTAAACTGTCTGTAAGTTTTGTCGCGGCGGAAAATCCGTTTGGTCCGATTTTTTGCGACCATTTTCCAACGATAATTTTCGCGTTTAAATATACGCCAGAACATATTACGACAGCTTTTGCGTCATAGCTTAGCCCTACTCCCGTCGTCACACGAAAACCGTTGTCGATTATCTCGATATCGGTTGCCTCGCCTTGTCTTAAATCGAGATTGGACGTGTTTTCCACGACGGCTTTCATATTCGCGTGATAGGCGTATTTGTCGACTTGGGCGCGCGGAGAATATACCGCGGGACCTTTGCCTCTGTTAAGCATTCTTAGTTGTAATAAAGACTTGTCGGTATTGATTCCCATTTGTCCGCCTAACGCGTCTATTTCTTTGACAATCTGACCTTTTGCCGTGCCGCCGATAGACGGATTGCATGCGCAAAAAGCCACGGTGTCGAGATTGGTTGCGAACATTATAGTTTTCGCTCCCAGTCTTGCCGCGGCAAGAGCCGCCTCACAGCCCGCGTGTCCCGCTCCTATTACAATAATATCGTAATTAAAAATCATTATCTAATTTTATTTTCCAAGACAGAATTTTTCGTAAATTTTGTCGATAATTTCTTCCGACGCCGTCGTTCCTGTGATAAGTCCAAGCGACTGCCACGCTTCGGAAATATCGACGGTAACGCAATCGAGCGTCGTTTCGTCCGCCGCTTTAATCGCTTGAGAAATCGAGCGTTTCGCTTGTTCCACGCAGTCAATATGCCGCGCGTTTGTCAAGATAAGGTCGTCTTGCGACAATGCGCCTACTTTAAAATAATCGTAAATTTTTTGTTTTAGTCGGTCAATGTTCGTTCCGTATAACGCGCTGACAAATATCTCGTTTTCTTTTTCTTTCGGCAAGACCGTAAGCATGTCCATTTTGTTGCGGACAATAATTAACGGTTTATCGGTATCAACGGTTTTTTCGTCTTCGTCCACGACGTTAAGCACTATGTCCGCTTTTTTTACCGATTCGCGGGTTCTTTCGATGCCGAGATTTTCTATTTCGTCCTCGGTCGCTCTTAGTCCAGCCGTGTCTACAAAATTAAATTTTACGTCTTTATATATAACGCTTTCACGCAGAGTATCTCTCGTTGTGCCAGCGATGGCGCTTACTATCGCTCTGTTTTCACCCAAAAGCGCGTTAAGCAAACTGGATTTTCCTACGTTGCTCTTGCCTACTATGGCAATATTTATACCGCCCGAAACCAGCCTGCCCGTTTCCGCCGACAGCAGTAATGAATTAAGTTCATTATACGTTAATGTGAGTTTTTTCCTTATTTCGTTTAGCGTTGAAATTTCTAAATTTTCTTCGGGGTAATCGAGAGCGGCTTCACATTCCGCCAGTATTTCGGTGAGTTTATTTTGAATGTTTACCGTTGTTTTGCCAAGTTTGTTATCGAGTAAATTTTCGCCAGCCCTTAACGCCATTCTGCTTTCCGCGTCGATTAACTGAATAATACCTTCGGCGTTGGAAAGATTTTGTTTGCCGTTAATAAACGCGCGTTTGGAAAACTCTCCGTTTT
>JAQUSX010000188.1 GCA_028710055.1 Clostridia bacterium
AGTTTTTTTGCAAAAAGAAGACCGTTTATACCCAGCGGCAAGTTTTTTTGGTCAAAAAAAGCCGACCAGCTAGATCGGCTTTGGCTTTTGTGGACTGCCGTCCATTTTATTTTTTGTTTTCGACGTATTCGACAACCCATTCGTAAAAACTTCCCAGTTCATCTTGCAAATCCGTCCGTTTTTCCAATAAATCGATTGATTGTTCTTTTGTCAATTCGTCGATATACGAAATCACCGCGTAATATTTTTCGCGGCAAACTATTTTGTTAAGCCCCGCTTCGCCTACTTCGGCAAGTAGTTTTTGCGCTTCGGCAGCCCGTTGATATTCGTTGGACATAGCTTGCTGGCGCATTTTTTCGTTGCTGGCCGTTAGCTTTGCGTCGTTTGCGCTTATCGTATTATTGTATTTTGCTATTTCTTTTTGTTTTTCCAAGGCTTCGTTATACAGTTTTAACGCAAGTTCCTGCGTTTCCAAATCCTGGCTGATTCCCAAAGATACCAACGCTTCGTCAGTCAAAGTTTTCAAGCTTTCAAGCTTTTGTTTTAATAAATTCACATCGGCGTCTTTTTGTTCGGTCACGGAATTTCTTTGTTTAGCGTAAGTTTCTTCGGCGTCGTTTTCCGCGCTTTCAACGATAGACGAGCGAGCCAGTCCTCTTTCCAAAGCGTTTTTGCGTATTTTCTCTTTGTCTACATCTTCGCTATCGTTTAAGTCTTTCAGCTCAAAAATCGCTTTGAGTTCCGCTTGATCAATCTTGCCGCTTATATTGCCGCTGTCAGTAGAAGCGTCATTACGAATATTGCTCGACTTTGTATTATATTTTTCCGCAAGATTAGTTTTTGCCTGATTATACAGTTCGTCCTGCACAGGCATACTGTACTCGATTTTAGTAGCTCCTGTAGACGCAGGCAAATTTAATTTCGGTTCCACATAATTAGTGGAATACAGAGTGTCTATATCTTTTAGGTTTTTAGTTAAGTCGCCGTACGCTTGGGTATCGGTTTTCGTTGCGCCGCTTGTCTGCGAGTCGGATTTTTTCACTCCTTCGCCCGTGTCCGCGCGAACGGCTATCAAATTTCTTGGCATAATTTCTCCTTTAAAAAGTTATGAGTTTGTCGCCTTGTATGGCGAAATAGTTGGATTCTGACAAAAAACATGCCGCGTCGATATTTGCGTAAATTGTATTCGTCACGGGATTAGTCACGTCCGCTAAGATAAACGCCGTTTCTTTTACGCAGCCTGCCTCAAGGCTCAACACGCTCACTTGGGTAGAGTTTACCCGAATATCAACGGGGTTTTCTATATCGGCTTTGGATAAATAACTCATACTGCCGTTATATAAATACAACAAAACACCCGACGGCGTATCCAACGCTATATATACCTTTGAGCCGTAGTATGTCAAGAATATTTTGTACGCTCTTTGCAGTTCGGCAGTTTCAATCAAGACCGCCTCAGTCATTGTCGGACTTCCTATATTCAACGTTTGCTTGTATAACGCTCCGCCTTTAAGCGTAAAAAGAATTTTATAATAATCGGAATAACAAAAATCCCCCACGTCTTGCGCAAGCAAAGTCCCCTGCGGAATACTCGTTTCATTAAAGACGGTCAAATACAAGTTTCCGCCCGACAAATAAAATATTTTTGTGTTGTCGCTTTCGTAAAATTTTATTCTGTCTATATTAAGCGTAATCAAATCAAACGTTTTTGGCTGCGCGGTTAAATAAGACTTGTATAAAATAAATTGCCCGTTTTTGTAAATACAATAATATTTATTAAGAGCGTAATATTCCAACGTAGGATCAATGCTGTATGCGCTGACGTTTGCTCCTTTTACAGTCAAATACACCGCTCCAATAATAGAATTATTATGAGTGGCGACGACGGAAACGACGTTTTGTCCCGCGTTAGCTTTTAAATAAAATACATATCTTGCGGTAGTCTGCGCGTAAAAAGTAAAATATACGTTTTGCGTGCCGATTTTCACTTCGTTAAGATAATAATCAAGCGGACAAGTAAGACCTATGCCGCTCATCGCTCGTATTTCAACTTCAAAAAAAACGTATTGCTCCGCTACGGAGTAAAAGGAAAACGACTGCGGTACAGTAGATGCAAGACTGACGTTTTCTTTTCTTATATGCAGCACGTTTTCTGTCGGGGTTTGGGTGATAGAGCTAATGCGTCTGCTTAAATCCTGCGTTTTCAGATACGCTATTTTTCCGTAATCCATTTTTCCTCCTAATAATTAACGTAAACTATTTCGACAGGTTTTACGTTCGTCTTCTCCTGATTGCAAAACAAAGCGAAACGAAACATCTTACCTTTTAGTCCGATAGGTATTTTTTGATACGCGGTTCCGCCCGAAACTATAAATCTGCTCCATTCCCCGTCCACGCAAATACCCACCGTTATTTCATTTTCGGTAAACAAGGAAATATATTTGATAAACTTATCTTCAAGTGTCAAACCGAAATCGATCTCGGGCGTGAGATAAAGTTTTGTAAGCGGATTGCCAAAATAATTTTCGCCGCCGATTTCGCCGAGTTTTTTTGAATTTTCATCGGCTAGACAAACAAGCGCGCCGCACGTTTTTTCCGACAAAACCGCGTTGATATATCTAAGACCGCCCGCGCGTAA
>JAQUSX010000189.1 GCA_028710055.1 Clostridia bacterium
GCTGCGTTCATAACCGTAGGCATTAGCGGAATTTGCAGCAATTCGTCGTAAGCCAAAGTCACGCACGGAAATCTTTTTGTATCGGGTTTATAAAACTCAAACTCGCCGTTATTCATATCTATTTCGCGGATATTTTGCGGAGTGGACGGATAAAAAAGCGCGAATTCTATAGCTGAACGCATATCGGGCTGAGATACCTGTCCCAAATATTCGCCGCTATTAAGTTCAATTAACGAATGTACCACGCTTTGCGGATTTATCAATATATCTATATTTTCGCGCGGAATATCGAAGAACCATTCCGCCTCTATTACTTCCAGAGTTTTATTAAACATCGTGGAGCTGTCGATAGTGATTTTTTCTCCCATTTTCCAGTTAGGATGTTTTAAAGCCGAGCGGTAATCGACGGTTTTTAGTTCTTCCGCCGTTTTATTTCTAAACGCCCCACCGCTTGCTGTAAGTATCAAGCGTTTCGGCGTTTGTCTTGCCTTTTGAATGCATTGAAGTATCGCGCTGTGTTCGCTATCGACGGGTATCAATCTCGATTTTGATTTTTTCATCGCGTCGGTAACGAGCTTCCCGCCCGCTACCAGCGTTTCTTTATTTGCCAATGCCACGTCGATATTGTTTTCCAGACAAAATAATACCGCTTTTAAGGCTGTAATTCCTTTTGTGGCGATAACAGCCGTGTCCGCGCCGTTACTTACAGCCTTTATCAGAGCGTTGTCGTCACGGGATATCAAACCCGTATAAGACGGCAAAAACTCAGCGTATTGTCTCTCGAGCATCTTACTGTTTTTGTAAGCTACAAGCGAAACCGCGCTAAGTCTGTCAGAATATTTTTTTATTACCTCGAGCGTCTGAGTTCCAATGGAACCCGTACTGCCGAGTATGGCTATTTTTCTCATTTTTTATAAAATAAACACGTATATGGCGGCTACAAAACACGACGTGAACATTATACCGTCAAATCTGTCCATAAAACCGCCGTGCGAACCTAAAAGATTT
Source organism: Clostridia bacterium (assembly GCA_028710055.1). Lineage (GTDB taxonomy): Bacteria > Bacillota > Clostridia > Christensenellales > CAG-314 > JAQUSX01. Next base: position 1,009 of record JAQUSX010000189.1, read on the forward strand.
GAATAATCTTTTATTCCGCAATGTCTTTTTACTAAACTCGCCACCAAGTCCCCCAACTGGTCTAAAATGGAACCGAAAAATCCTATCAACACATAGTCCAGTATTTTCAAACTCATTTTTACCGGTAATCCCGAAGCGAATACTCCGAAAATGTTAAGCTCAAACAATATAAACACGAACGCTGAACCGAGCATTCCGCCGAGTAATCCGCCGAGAGCGCCTTCTACGGTTTTATTAGGGCTGACTTTCGGGCAGAGTTTATGTTTGCCGAAATTCATACCGAATATATACGCTCCGCTGTCGGTAAACCAGGATACGCAAAATACAAGCGCCAACCCTACGGTATTGTAGGGCAAAAGCTGTTCGCCGCGCCATAGAGAGGTTACAACAAGGTCGAATACGGGGTCGCCTTCAACGATAAGCCGAGTGCTTGCGCTACGGTTAATATAAAGCAAAGTAGAAAGCAATATACCGGGATAAATAAGAATAAACGCTACGTTTTGCAGCACTCCGTCTTTGTGGTTATTAAAAACGGCGATAAGGCAAGCGATTAAAAACGCCAATATTGTAAGAAATACTATACCGCGAAAACCAAAGAAAAAATATGGAAGTCCGTATAAAGCGGCGTACGCCCAAATAAGCGCGTTGTATTCGCGCGGAATTCTTTCGCCCAAAGCGTGTCTTACTTCTATTATACAAATCGCCACAACGATATACAAAAAAGCGGACATTATCGCTCTGTCGACAAATTCGCCCAATAACAATACGCCGATAAAGACTGTAGCTATAGCTATGCCCGTCAGCGTTCTTTTCAGCATTTTTACTTTAATCCCCCGTAATTACGTTGACGTTTGGAGTAAATATCCAATACGTCGTCTATTTCTTTTGCAGAGTAGTCAGGCCAAAGAGTATCTGTGAAAAACAGTTCCGAGTAAGCCGATTGAAATAAAAGAAAATTTGAAAGTCTCATATGTCCGCCTGTTCGCACGATTATGTCGGGGTCGGGCAAATCTCGGTACATATATTTACGCAACACGTCTTCGTTAATAATCTTTTCCCTATTTTTTATCGCTTCGTTTACGGCATTTACTATTTCAGTTCTTCCGCCGTAATTAATGCAAAGATTAACGGTCATTGCGGTGTTGTTTTCAGTTTCTTTTTCAGCTTTTTTTATTTCGGCATTAAGTTCGCTGGGCAGACCTTTTGCTTCGCCTGAAACTACTATTTTTATATTTTTTTTGCGAAAATCGGTTAATTTTACAAAATATTTTTTTGCCAAGTCAAATAATCCGCTTACTTCTTCCGTGGGGCGTTTCCAGTTTTCTGTGGAAAAAACGTATAAGCTTACGAAATTTATACCCCTTTTTAGACAATGGTCAATGACAAGCTCAACGGTCTCTACGCCTTTTTTGTGTCCGTAAGCGCGCGGCATACCACGCATGCTCGCCCACCTACCGTTCCCGTCCATAATAAACGCTATGTGTTTTGGCAGATTGTTCATATTTTATTCTTCGGGCTTAAACAAAAACCGTCCGACCGTCAATACCAATCCTTCGGGATCTCTTTTTACCCTTATTACAAGCTCCTTATCGAAAATTTTTTGTTTATCGCTTGTATAATAAACAAG
>JAQUSX010000190.1 GCA_028710055.1 Clostridia bacterium
GAGCAATACCGCGCCGCCGCTTAACAACGCTTGTCTGTAACAGTTTTCGGTAGCTTGTTTCAGGTCTTCCGCAATATCTATATTATAAAAACCGCATCTGATGGCAGCGTCGTATATTTTTTGTTTTGTCTGCCCGAAAGCGCATATATATTTTGGCGAACAATGGGCGAAAAAATCTTCAAAATCGTAACCTTTGTCGCTTCCGCCCATAATAACGAACGCGTCGGAAAAGCTGTTTACGCTGGCTATCGCCGAATAAACGTTCGTTGCTTTGCTGTCGTCAAAAAAGTTTACTCCCGCTACCGAGTCTATGAACTCTATCCTGTGTTTGTCGGGCGTAAAGCTATTTAATCCGTATTCTATAGCTACGGCGTCCGCTCCAATAATACTTGCCATTAAAGCGGCGCACATTAAATTTTCTTTTATATGGCGAAATTCTTTGTGCTTCTGCGTAAAAGGTATTACCTTGTCTTGACAAATAATTAAATCGTTTTCGATACGACATTCGCAGGAATCGTTAAATCCGAAAAAATGTTTTTGCGAAATGCCGTTTGAGAAATTTTCTTTTACGTTTTTGTCTTCATAATTTAATACCGTATGCTGTGATGCCGTTTGATATTTACATATATTTTGTTTCGCTTTTATGTATTCGCTCATCGTTTTGTGTCTATTAAGGTGGTCGGGCGTAAGATTGGTCACGGCGGAAATATACGGAGAAAAACCGTAAAATCTTTCAAGCTGAAAACTCGACGCTTCGATAACGGCGATTGTCTCGCTGTCGCCTGTAAGACAAACCTCTGAAAAAGGAGTACCGACATTTCCCGCCAAAAGAGATTTTATATTAGCGTTATTTAATATTTCGTATAGCATCTGGCATACCGTCGTTTTGCCGTTCGTGCCCGTTAACGCCGCAATTTTGCCTTTATATAACGACGATGCGATTTCCAGCTCGCCTTTAATGGGAACTCCGTTTTCTTCATAAATTTTGCATAACGGGCTATCGAAAGATATTCCGGGAGATATAACCATTAAATCCATTTCAGCGACGAGATTTTGCGCGTCTATATAGGTTAAATCATTTTTATCAGCAATGTTGTCGTCGTAAAAATACACGGAATAACCGTCAAACAGCTTCGCTACAGCCTTGCCGCTTTTACCTTTACCATATATCAAAATATTTTTCATTTTTTTATTTACTCCATTTTTTACGCCGCAGACATAGCGACTAGCACTCCGCCCAAAACTGCCGTAACGGCGGTATATATCATACAAATTCTCGGTTCGCTAAGACCTTTTTCCTGCAAGTGATGATGATACGGCGCCATAAGAAAAATCCGCTTGCCTTTGCTGACCTTGAAAAAACCTACCTGCAAAATTACCGAAAGGCAGGATATAACGTAAACTATGCCCAAGATAGGAATATACAGGCTCATTCGGGTAAAAATCGACAAACAAGCAACCAATGAACCTAAGGCGAGCGAACCGACGTCGCCCATAAACATCTTTGCGGGGAATGCGTTATAAACCAAAAACGCGGTCAAAACCCCCGCGCCAATTAGTCCCAGGATAAGCAAGTTTTCATATTCGCGCGCCATAACCGAATATCCGTTGTAATTAAGCTTTTGAATTTCTATATAAGTAAGCAAACAGAAAAATATCAAGTAAACCAAAGTCACCGAACTTGCGAGTCCGTCAAGACCGTCGGTCAGATTTACTCCGTTTACGCAAGAGAGAAAAATGAATATCACTAGGGGGAAAATCCAACCCAAAATATTTATCGAATTATTGGCAAACGGTATTTTTAATTCCCCGCCTATTAAAGGGTTTTTTATAACGTAAACAGCGACGATAACCGATATTAGTAACTGCGCAAAAATTTTTTGATAAGCCCTTAGACCGAGATTGCGTTTGAATTTGATTTTAATAAAGTCGTCTAAAAAGCCGATTATTCCAAAACCGCATGTAACGACTATACAAAAAATAGCTAATTCCGCATTGTTTTTTATGCTAAAAACGGAGCAAAGGACAAAAGCCAGCAAAAAGCCTATGCCGCCCATTGTTGGAGTTCCGCTTTTTGAGCTGTGTTCCGTAACGTATTCCAATATCTCTTGTTTCGCTTTCGTTTTTTTTAAAATCGCGTACGTTACGCCGCACACGCCCAAACTTACCAAAAAAGCTATAGTAAAATAGATTAGATTCAAAGTTTTTTTCTATCCTTAGATATATTTTTGCAAAACGTCGTAATCGGAAAACGGGATTTTTCTGCCCATTATTTCTTGATAAGTTTCCGCTCCCTTACCCAAAATCGCCACGGTGTCGCCTTTTTCAGCCATTTCGATAGCATGCTCTATAGCGTTTTTACGACTGTGAATAACGATATATTGACATTCCATACCGCCCAATATTTCATTAACGATAGTTTCGGGGTTTTCGTATCTCGGGTTATCGTCCGTCACAACTGCAAAATTAGCGTATTTTGAAACCGCCCGCGCCATTAACGGTCTTTTGAATTTGTCACGGTTTCCGCCGCACCCGAATACTACGATAAGGTTACCGTCGGCGGCACTTTTTAAATAACTCAAAATATTGGTAATGCCGTCGGGAGTATGGGCAAAATCAACGA
>JAQUSX010000191.1 GCA_028710055.1 Clostridia bacterium
CAGAGCGACTTAGAAAAACTCGAAGGCTTTAAAGATAAAAAAATAAACAATTTGCTATCTGCCATTGAAAAAAGCAAAAAAGTAAAACTAGCTAACTTTATTTACGCTTTGGGAATAGACAACGTAGGCAACGTGACCGCAAAAGATTTGGCTCGAATTTATTTAAGCATTGACGCATTGAGCAAAGCGACCGAAACGGAACTGACAAAAATAAACGAAATCGGCGAAGTCGTCGCTCGGTGTATTGTGGAATATTTTTCAGACGAATTTAACCTTAAACAAATAGAGTTACTAAGAAAATACGGAATAAATCCAAGATTTGAAAAAAAGGCGGAAGGCGTTTTCAGCGGCAAAAAAATAGTTTTGACGGGAAGTCTTACTAAATATTCACGCAGCGAAGCGCAAAAATTAATTGAGCAAAAAGGCGGCGAAATATCGTCGACCGTCAGTAAAAGCGTAAATCTTGTTATCGCGGGCATTGACGCGGGCAGCAAACTTGACGCTGCCAAAGCAAGCGGTATAGAAATAATCGATGAAGAACAGTTTATCAAAATGCTTGAAAACGATTGACACGCTGTGATATAATGATTAATAGGTGATTTTTGGCTTTATAAGCGAATTAAAGTTATTTTATCGCTATTAAATTCGTCATTAACCGTAAGAAATAAAGAAAATACGGTTGTGAAATAAAACTACAAGGAAAACCGAATATATGAAAAGTATGACGGGTTACGCCCGTGTTACGGCGGAAAGTAACGGACGCGAACTTACCGTGGAGTTAAAGGCGGTAAATCACCGATATTTGGACGTAAACACAAAACTGCCCAGAGCTTTTATCGCTTTTGAAGACGTGATAAGAAAAACCGTGGCAAAGAAAATGAACCGCGGACACATTGATGTTTTTATCAACTACACCGATCACAACGAAGATTCAAAACAAGTTATTTTGGACGTGAATTTGGCGAAAAACATACTGGACGCCGCAAAGGCACTAAAAGAAAATTTTGAGTTAAAAGACGATTTTCAGCTTAATGCTCTTATGCGTTCGGGAGACGTGTTAACATTTAACGTAAACCAGTTCGACGAAGAAGAGATATCCGCTTTTGTGGAAAGCACCGTAAGCGACGCGTGCGATAAACTCAACCAAATGCGCGAAGCGGAAGGCGAAAAACTTGAAAATATTATTTTCCAACGACTTGAAACCGTTGAAAAACTGACGAGCGAGATAAAAGAATACGCTCCAAAGGTAGTTGCCGAATACAGAGAAAAACTTACGCAGCGCATAACGGAAGTCCTTGGCTGTGTTGAAATCGACCAGGCAAGGCTAATCAACGAAGTGGCTTTTTTTGCGGACAAGGCAAGCATAGACGAAGAAATCGACCGAATTTACTGTCATATCGCGCAGACAAAAAAATTGCTCAAAAGCGATGAAGCGGTAGGCAGAAAACTCGACTTTTTGATACAGGAATTTAACCGCGAGGCAAACACTATTTGTTCAAAATCAAACAACGTTAATATTACAGGTTGCGGAGTGGAATTGAAAAATGAAATCGAAAAAATCAGAGAGCAAATACAAAACATTGAATAAAGGGCACTTGCTCATTATGAGCGGTCCCAGCGGCGCGGGCAAGGGCACGGTGGTGTGCGAGTTGTTGTGCCGTATGCCCGAAATTAAGCTCTCGGTATCCGCAACGACAAGAAAACCGCGTAACGGAGAAGTCGACGGAGTAAGTTATTTTTTTATAACTGAAGAAGAATTTTTAAAAATGATTAAAGACGGGGAGTTTTTGGAATACGACCGTCATTTTGAAAATTATTACGGCACCCCCATAAAATACGTTTATGAAAACTTAGAGCAAGGCAAAGACGTTTTATTGGAAATAGACATCGCGGGAGCAAAACAAGTAAAAGAAAAATACCCCGAGGCAAAACTTTTTTTCATTGACGCGCCAAGTATTGACGAACTGAAAAGAAGGCTCGTTTGCCGAAATTCCGAATCGCAAAACCAGCTTAACGAAAGGCTTTTGCGGGTAGAAGAAGAGATAAAGTGCCGTCAAATATACGATTACGTCGTTATTAACGATACCGTTGATAACGCTGTTAATAAAATAATTCAAATTATTAAGGAGATGAGAATAAATGATAACAAAACCGCCGATTGACGATATGGTAAAAATTGCGAAGAACAAATATATTTTGTGCTGCGCTTTGTCAAAAAGAGCAAAACAGATAAACGATTTACAAAACAAAGACGAAATCAGCGCGAAAGAAAAACCTATTTCTTTGGCAGCGGAAGAACTTGCCGAAGGAAAAATCAAAATAGTAGAGGAGTAAGACTTTGCTAAAAGGCAAGAACATTATAGTCGGTGTGTGCGGCGGAATAGCCGCTTATAAAGCGTGCGACCTTGTTTCAAAACTTGTAAAACAAAACGCTCACGTCGACGTTATTATGACAAAGAACGCAACGGAATTCGTCGCCCCGCTTACTTTTGAGGCTTTGGCGAAGACCGCTGTCGTTACCGATATGTTCGACCGCAATCACGCGTGGGAAATCGAACATATTTCGTTCGCAAAAAAAGCGGACGCTTTTGTCATTGTTCCCGC
>JAQUSX010000192.1 GCA_028710055.1 Clostridia bacterium
GCAAAAGAATATTCGATTAACGACGCAAAAGAATTTATCGCTTTTATTAAAGGCATGGTAGCGGTAAATTACGATATAGAAAAAATTTATATCGATAATCTATGCAAAATCGTTGTCGGGGAATTAAACGAACTTGAAAACATATTTATAGGGCTTGAAGAAATATCGGCTCTTACGGGAGTGGATTTTGTGGTCACCGCGAACGCCGAAAAAGACGAACTCCCGGGATTTTTACGCAAATATATATAAAAACTTCTAGGCAGTTTTACCTCGGCTAAGTATGCCGAGGTTTTATTTTAATTTTACTTTAAGCAATTTACGGCATAATATATTTGACGGTTTTTCGGCTTGTCAAACAAGCTGTTCTTTGCTAGAATTAGTAAAAGCTATTTGGAGAAAATTTATGGAAGAAAAAAAGACTATTTTTAGCGGCGTACAGCCGTCGGGAACTCCCAGTATCGGCAACTATTTGGGAGCGATAAAAAATATGTCTGCAATGCAGGACGGATACCGCAGTATCTACTGTATTGTGGATATGCACGCTATTAGCGTAAGGCAGGAACCCGCCGAATTACGGGAAAAAACTATGAAACTTCTCGCGCTTTATTTAGCTTGCGGTATAGACCCCGCTAAAAGCGTGATTTTTGTTCAGTCGCATGTTAGCGCGCACGCTGAGCTTGCTTGGGTTTTGAATACCCTTACTTACGTAGGCGAACTTAATCGTATGACTCAGTACAAAGACAAAATAGCTAAACACAGCGATAATATTAACGCGGGACTATTAAATTATCCCATTCTTATGGCGAGCGATATTTTGTTATATAATACCGACATCGTACCCGTCGGACAAGATCAAAAACAGCATTTGGAGTTGAGCAGAACTCTTGCCGAACGGTTTAACAGCCGCTATTCGCCTACTTTTACCGTGCCTGAGCCGTTTATTCCAAAGGTAGGCGCAAAAATAATGAGCCTTAGCGAGCCGACGAAAAAAATGTCAAAATCGGACGAAAATGAAAATGCTTTTATTTCGATGACCGACGACGAAGCTACGATAATGCGCAAACTAAAAAGAGCTGTGACCGACAGCGACACCGAGATAAAATATACTTCGTCAAAGCCCGGCGTGAGCAATCTGCTGACCATATATTCTCTTTGCGAAGGCATAACGATAAAACAAGCTGAAGAGCGGTTTTGCGGCTGCGGTTACGAGGAATTGAAAGAAAAGACTGCGGAAAGCGTAATAAAAATATTAAAACCAATACAGCAAAGACAAAAAGAAATACTGTTAGACAAGGAATATATGCGGGTAGTTTTGACCGAAGGCGCCCAAAAGGCGGAAAATATCGCGAGAAAAACCTTGTCAAAGGTTTACCGTAAAGTCGGGTTTGTATCAAGGACTTAAAAAAACTAATGTTTGGCTATATCGCTATTGATAAAACTAAATTAAACGAAAAAGAAATCGGGCTGTATCAGACGTTTATGTGCGGCGTATGTTTGTCCACAAAAAAATATTTCGGTGATTACCCGAGAAATTTTATAAATTACGATATAAACTTTTTTAACGTACTTTTTCATAGCTATTTAAAAAAAGACGTTACGATAGATTACGCAAAATGCGTGTCGTCGCCTTTCAAAAAGCGTTCTATGATAACGCCTGATGACCTGACGGATAAAATCGCCGCCGCTAACGTAATACTTAATTATTACAATTTATACGACGACGTAGTTGACGGCGGCTCTGCAAAAAAAAGAACATTGTTAGCTTTGATGAAAAAGTCTTACGTAAAAGCGGGCGAGCTTTTGCCCGAGTTGGAGAAAAGCGTAAGAGAAAACTATGAAAGCCTAAGACAGCTTGAAAAAGAAAATTGCGATATTTTAGATAAAACGTGTCATAGTTTCGCAAACTTGTCCCGCTCGTTTTGCGACATCATTTTGGGCGAGAACACAAACCCCGCAATAAGCGACTTATGTTACAACGCGGGCAAATGGGTGTATCTTATCGACGCGTTGGACGACCTTAAAAAAGACCATAAAAGACATAATTTTAACCCTTTGATCGCTTCTATGGGTAATTACGTAAATGAGGAACAGTTTATTACAGACAACAAAGAACAACTGACTTTCATTTTTTACGCGACGCTGAACAAAATAGCGTCATGCTATAATGATTTGAACTTGACAAAATACGTGTGTTTGTTGAATAATGTTATATATGAGCAAATCCGCTCAAAGACGAAACAAACGCTGGAAAAATTCGACAGGGAGAAAAAATGAAAAAGAATCCGTACGATATACTGGGAATTGATTCCTACGCCACGAAAGAAGAAATAGAAGAAGCATATATTAAACTAAGAGACCGTTACCGCGAGCAACGCTACCAAACCGGAGCAAAAGGAGAAGAAGCCGCGGAATTGCTTCAAGAAGTGGAAGTGGCTTATTCCGACGCTATACGGGAAGCGCATACACGCGACGCTGCATCGGAAAGCGATCTGCATGAAAGAATAAAATCTTTGATAAAGACAGGCAACTACGACGCCGCGCAAAATTTGCTCGACGATTGTTCGAATAGAGACGC
>JAQUSX010000193.1 GCA_028710055.1 Clostridia bacterium
CGATATCATTATGAGATTGCCAGAAGCGTCGATAATACCGTATCAAATAGAGGCGCAGATATCGGCGGTTTGTCCGAGCGGCGAATTTCAGACTACTACGGCTATCGTAGTAACTCAGGAAGAATACATATTTATCGTAGACGCTTGTATATCGATAATTTTCAAAGTGGTTGTCGAAACGCTTTTGCTTATACCGTCATACGGTTATCCTCAGATACCGCCGTGTCAGGATTATGCGGCGGACGTATGCAGCGGAGTGTTCGAGCTTCCGCTATTCCCGACGGCGCCGTAAAAAAATCTCTAACAATTTGAATTCCTGCGTCATAGAATACAACAAAAGTTTTTTAGGAATTCAAATAAATGAAATACAAAAAGTGTCCCGTTTGCGAATTAAATTACATCGAAGAAACGGAAAAAATGTGCGATATTTGCAAAAATAAATCATCGTCCTTTGACGACGACGAAGAATATATTTGTCCTATTTGCTATAAAAACAAACTGAAATACGATGAAGTTATTTGCAAAAAATGTATGGAAAAAAGGCTTTTGGGCGACCTGAACGATTTGTCCTAGACAATAAAAAAGTTTTATGATAGTATTTCCATATGAAAGTTTTCGCAATATCGGACTTACACCTTTCTACCGTAGTGGATAAACCTATGGACGTGTTCGGCGCGGGATGGGAAAATCATTTTGAAATTTTGTCTAATGACTGGCAAAGCAAAGTCGGCGAAAGCGACGTCGTGCTTATGCCGGGAGATTTTAGCTGGGCAATGAGAATGAATGAAGCGTTGCCCGATTTTGCTTTGTTTAAAAATTTATTGGGCAAAAAAATTATTTTACGCGGAAATCACGATTATTGGTGGAATACGATAGGGCAAGTACGAAACGCGATCCCGAATGATTTTTACGCTTTGCAAAACGATTGTTTGCGTTTTGAAAACGTGTTGATATGCGGTTCGCGCGGATGGGTGTGTCCCGATTATACTCCGATGTCCGCAGAAGACGAAAAAATATATCTAAGAGAAATAGAAAGATTAAAGCTTTCGCTTGCCAGTATGGAAAAAAACCGCAAAACTAGCGACAAGGTTGTTTGCATTACTCATTTTCCGCCTTTTAACGCTAGGTACGAGGAAAATGAGGTGATAAGACAGCTTATCGCGCATGACGTTCATACGGTCGTTTACGGACATTTACACGGAGCGCAGTCAAGAGCCGAGCTGGTAGTAAAAAAATTTGGTATCACGTTTTATCTCGTTTCATCAGATTTGGTAAAAAATAAATTGACCGAGATTGTAATATAAAAAAATAAAAAATTCAATCTTGTAAAAAATAATAGCAATTCACTCTTTAAGCATTTTAAAATATTGGGTTATAAAATCGCACTTACGCTAAATTTAGATTTTTTCCTTATAAAATTGACGCGTAAAGCATAGCAAAAACAGTAAAAATTATAATAATTCATATACCGCAAGCCTTAAATAAGCTTGCGGTTTTTATGTTAAAAAAATTTCTCAAGACCTATATTTTTCATTATTTATCTTTTTGATAGGTCTTGATTTTAAGTTTTGTCCCAAAAAAAAGGTAAAAAAAGGCAATTTTTTTAAAAAAGTGGTTAAAAGGGGTTGAAAATGGTTAAACAATGTGCTATACTTGAGCAAATAAAATCGGGAGTAGTCTAATTTGATGTATTGTTTTTACGGCAATTATTCATATCAGCTTGACGCAAAGAGCAGAATGCGCATGCCTGCGAAGTTTCGCGCCGAAATGGGCGATGAATACTTAATCACACCGGGTACCAGCGGCTGTTTGTTTGTGCTGCATCAAAAGGCTATGGAAGAAATTAACGCTAAAATCGCTTCCGTTCCCATCACCGACGTAGAAGGCGGAAAAGCCCTAAGGCAATTCACAGCTTCCGCGATAAGGGTGGAATGCGATGAGCAAGGCAGATTTATTTTGCCGCCCGCGCTCAAAAATTACGCGAAAATAGACAAAAACGTTTGTATAGTCGGAGCGGGAAACAAAGTCGAAATTTGGAGCCAGGAAATTTGGGATAAAGAGTTTGGCAATACCGATAATTTTGACAAAGTTTTCAACGACCTTTCGAAATATGGAATTTGACGCTTATCACGTACCCGTAATGCTCACCGAGTGTATCGAAGCATTGGAGATAAAACCTGACGGAATATACGTAGACTGCACACTCGGCGGCGGGGGACACTCGCTGGAAATATTAAAACGACTAAACAGCGGCAAGCTTATCGCCATAGATAAAGACGGCGAAGCTATAAGCCATTGCGAAAAGCGTTTTAGCGAATATCAAGATAAAGTCATATTCATTCGCGACGACTTCAAAAATATAAAAAACATTCTTTCACGCCTGTTTATAAACGGAGTTGACGGAATACTGGTCGATTTAGGGGTATCCAGCAAACAACTCGACGACGAAAGCAGAGGCTTTTCATATATGAAAGAAGCCAAGCTTGATATGAGAATGGACACAAGTCAGCATGGGCTTCATCATGCCCGCCGTGCGCATTCAGGATAATCTACAACTACAGCCCAACACCTAT
>JAQUSX010000194.1 GCA_028710055.1 Clostridia bacterium
TTTTGTTTTTATCTCAAATCTCAATAATGTATTTAATGTCTTTACCGCTTTGACTGATTTCGCTTGCTTTATTTTCATAACCGTGGCGTCCTAGTAGAGCGTAAGCGGCATTTTTGCCTTCTTCCACGCCGGGTTGATTGTAAGCGTTAATGTTAAAAAATTCTCCAATATAAGCGGTCTGCATTTGGAAAAAATACAATAGTGAGCCGAGATTATATTCATCAATTGTATTGAGTGTAATAGTATAATTCATTTTTCCCGCTTTTTTCAAAGCGTATTCCGTCGCCGCTTGCTCGACGTTGGTTAATTCTCCTAGTGAGTGTCCGCACAGAAAATTAACGTCGGGATAAGCTTCGCAGCCGTTAGGTATTGTGACTTCCGAACGGAATTTTTCCACTCTAATAAAAGTCACTACTTTATCGGATGGTCCTTCGACGTAAAGTTGTATTTGGCTATGCTGGTCGGTGACTCCCAAAGCCTTGACGGGGGTTTGCCCCACGTTTATTTTTTCACCAAGTCTGTTCACGGCTTTACCAAGACTTTCGCCCCATAGCTGGCAATACCAGTCCGAAACCGTCTTTAGTCCGTATGAATACGGCATCATTACCGAAATATTCGCGCCGTTTTGATAAGCAAGATACATAAGCGTTGCGCATATGAGCGCGGGGTTATTTTTGAAATCAGAGTTTTGGCAAATCCTATCCATATCTTTCGCGCCGTTAAGCAAAGCCGCAATATCTATGCCTATTGCCGCCGCAGGCAAAAGTCCCACCGGCGATAACACCGAAAACCTGCCCCCTACCGAAGACGGTATAAAAAACGTTTTGTAGCCTTTTTCTTTCGCTATTTTTATAAGGTTGCCGCTGTTTTCGCTCGTTGTGGCTACTATATGCTTGCTGGCGTTTGCGCCGAGCTTTTGTTCCAAATAATCGCTCACTATTAAATACTGGCTCATTGTTTCGCTGGTCGCGCCCGACTTCGTTATTACGTTAAAAACGGTTTTTTGCGGTTCTATAATATCGAATAAAGCGTTCAGCCTTTCGGGATCGGCGTCGTCGATACAGTAAAAACGAGGATGTTTCCGCTTTGCCTTTGGCAGTTCGTTGTAATAAGTATGTTTCAGCGCGTTATATAGAGCAACCGCTCCCAAAGCCGAGCCGCCTATACCCAGTACGACAAAATATTCGCAAAAATCTTCTATTTGCTTAACGTATTCGTTAATATCTTTGACAACCGCCGTTTGATTGTAAGGCAATTCCGTCCAACCGAGCATATTCAAGCCCCGCGACGAATCTACCGCGGCTTTCGCTTTATTGGCAATAGCTGCCGTTTTGGTAAGCTCAGCGTCCGTGATACCTTGCGGGATGTTTTCGCTCATCATATTGTTAAAATCTATTTTTATACTCAATTTTTTTATGTCCTTTTTTTGATTAAAATTAAGATTGATTATGTGGCTATTTAGCTGATTTTAGCTTTAATAAGCTAAATGTCTTTTCCGAGTAAATCGCCTAAACCTTTGAAAAACTTGCCGTTGGCAAAATCCACAACCGCGCGGACGATTTTCATTTTTACCATATTGTTAGTCATAGCGGGCAAAGTATGGAGAGGCGTTTCCATCGCTCCGTAAGTGGACATTTTGTATACGGGACTATTAATGTCGCCGTCGACCGATTTGTACGCTACTTTTTTACTGATTCTCACTATTATTTTAGCCAATAATGAATATTTTTGAAGCTGTTCAAGGGTGCTATTAGTCGTAAATTCGCCTCTGGTAAAATTTCGGTCAATAATTATTTTTCTGCCGCTTAGTTCTTCAAATTGGTCGTCGGGAATCGTAAAAGTTTTTCCTGTCTGGTCAAAATATGCGGGCAAAGTTTTTCTTTGATTGGGCAATTTTTCCCCTTCAACGCTAATCATTTTACTTTGCTTGACGTTATTGAGCGATGCGGAAATCTCTACGGTATATTCGCCTTCGCCTACTACCCAGTCTTTCTTTTCGGGAGAGTATAGTGCGAAACTGCGTTTGTCAAGATGAAATTCCAGTTTTTGACTTTCGTTGGGTTTTAATAAATCCGTCTTGGCAAAACCTTTCAGCTCTCTTTTTGGTCGCATAGTGTCGCTGTTTGGCGCGGTAATATACAGCTGTACTATTTCTTTTCCCGCCGTTTTTCCCGTGTTTTTAACTGTGACTTCCACCGTATAGTTATGCAAATTATTCTTAGTTATTTTCAAATTGCTGTAATCAAATGTTGTGTACGACAAGCCGTAACCAAAATCAAACATCGTCGGCGTTTCGAAAGTATCATAATAGCGGTATCCCACAAAAACGCTTTCGCGAAGTTCAACGCTGAGTTTTTTGTTCGCGTAATAATTAAAGCAAGGCGTATCGCTGAGTTTTTGCGGATAGCTTTCGGCAAGTTTGCCGCAAGGATTTTTTATTCCGTACAGCAATTCCTGCGCCGCTTCCCCGACCGCCTGTCCGCCTAGATACATATTAAGTACCGCGTTGACTTCATTTAGCCAAGGCATAAGCATAGGCGAACCGCCAAACAACACCACTACTATTTTTTT
>JAQUSX010000195.1 GCA_028710055.1 Clostridia bacterium
CCGCTTTCCTTCTGTCGATATTAACCAGATTTAGATTAACCTTAACCGTTTTGCCGTTGCACAAAAACGTGGCGACACCGCCAAGCGTTTTGTTTCTCAACGAATAGGTTTTATCAAGCTGTTTTATAAGTATTACTTTGCGCTCATACATACTATTACGATATTACTGAACCCCCGACTTTAAGAACTTCGGGGGTTTAAGAATTTTTGTATAAAATTGTCACAAATTTCTCTTATTTATGGCGGTCAATAAAATATATTTTTTTCTTTTGCTCGTAACTCTTATATAATTTCTTTGTTTTAAGTTTAATAATTACATCCGCTCTTATTAACCCATTCTTAATATTACGCAAAAAATACCGTACTACCTTTTAGGTCATACGGTATTTTATAATAATTAAAATTTTTGCAGTTGCTTTACTTTCGTTTAAAGCTTAGGTTAACTATTGTTCGTATTTCAAAATCGGGTTACGCGCGGCATTGACCTCGTCCGCTCTGCCTACGATAGTCGTAACGGGACAGTTGTGCAGCGCCTCTCCGTTTTGCTCCGCCTGCTTTTTGATTTTGAACATAACTTCGCACGCATGGTCAAGCGTTTCGATAGATTCGGTCTCGGTAGGTTCGAACATCAAAGCTTCGTGAACGATAAGCGGGAAATACATCGTCGGCGGATGAATGCCGTTGTCGATAAGAGCTTTCGCTACGTCCAAAGCGGACGCTCCCGTCTTTTCTTTAATGTCGGATAAAGACAAAACAAATTCATGCATACAGATTTTGTCATACGCTACCGTAAACTCTTTTTTCAATTTCGCGAGCATATAGTTTGCGTTTAGTACTGCAAGCTGGCTTGCTTCGCGCAATCCGTCGCCGCCCAACGTTTCGATATATGCGAAAGCTTTGAGATAAACGGGGAAGTTACCGATATTCGCTCTGACTTTGCCGATGGATTTATTTTGGTCGTAATCATAGGGTCTTGGTCCAAAAACGGGCAAAGGCAAATAGCTAGCCAAGAAAGCTTTGCAGCCAACTGGTCCGCTTCCCGGTCCGCCGCCGCCGTGAGGTGTGGACATTGTTTTATGAAGGTTAAGATGCACAACGTCAAATCCCATATCGCCGGGACGGCAAATACCCATAATAGCGTTGAAGTTTGCGCCGTCATAGTAACACAGTCCGCCCGCGTTATGAACGATTTGGGTTATCTTCAAAATATTTTTATCATAAAGTCCCAAAGTGTTGGGGTTTGTGAGCATAAGTCCCGCCGTGTCTTTATCGACGAGTTTTTTCAGTTCTTCGATATCGACTCCGCCTTCGCTGTCGCTGGGGCAGGTTACGACTTCAAATCCGTTCATATTCGCGCTTGCGGGGTTTGTTCCGTGAGCCGAATCGGGAATGATGATTTTTGTTCTCGCGGTGTCGCCGTGGTCCTGGTGATATGCCTTTATTAAAGCGATACCTGTAAATTCTCCGTGCGCGCCCGCAGCGGGTTGCAAAGTCATACTGTCCATACCGCTAAGCACGCAAAGCTTTTCAATCAAAGTTTCGGTTACTTCGTTAATTCCGCTTGCTTCTTTGCAGCATTGCGTAGGGTGAACATTGTTAAATCCGTCCAAAGCCGCTATGACTTCGTTGACCTTAGGATTGTATTTCATTGTGCAGCTGCCAAGAGGATAAAAACCATTGTCAACGCCGTAACTGTTGCGGGACATTTCCGTAAAGTGTCTTACCACATCGATTTCCGCTACTTCGGGGAGTTCCGCATAATCGCTTCTCGTTTGTTTGAGCGTATATGAAGGCACTTTGCTTTCTTCAAGGTCGAACGCTCTTCTACCTTTTACGCTAATTTCAAAAATCAGTTTCATATAGCGCGCGCCTCCTTATAAGCAACAACAACTTTGTCCAAAGTCTCTTTGTCCGCTTTTTCCGTTACGCACCACAATGTGCCGTCGGGAGCGGGCATTCCGCCCAATATATCTTGTTCAGCCAGGATTTTATTCCATTTTTCGCCGTCGCCTTCCACTACAAATTCGTGAAAAAACTCCGTTTTATATTTCAGTTTTGCGCCAGCTTTGACGAGTTCGTTCGCCAAGTAATGCGCTTTGTCAACGCATTGACGAGCGACTTCGACAAATCCGACTTTACCGACAAGCGACAGATATACAGTTGTCGTAAGAGCGTTCAACGCTTGATTGGAGCAAATGGATGATAACGCTTTTTCACGTCTTATGTGCTGCTCTCTCGCTTGCATAGTCAAAACGAAAACTCTTCTGCCGTTATGGTCTGTCGTTTGTCCGACAACTCTGCCCGGCATACGTCTGAGTAACGCTTTGTTGCAAGTAAGTATACCCACCGTCGCTCCGCCGTAAGCCATAGGCAAACCCAAAGGTTGACCTTCGCCTACCGCAACGTCTGCTCCGCATTCGCCGGGAGTGGGAAGTAATGCTGCCGCAATGGGGTTGAAAATATAAATAAATTTTACGTTTTTAGCGTGCGCGATATCGGCTATGGCTTTCATGTCTTCAATCAAGCCGAAATAGTTGGGGCATTGAGCGACAACGCAAGCCGTATCTGC
>JAQUSX010000196.1 GCA_028710055.1 Clostridia bacterium
AATAAGCCCGTTGCAAATAAAGAACTGTGGCAAAAATTAGCGAACCTTATAAAAGTTCATAAAGTAAAATTTGTCAAAGTAAAAGGGCACTCAGATAACGAATATAACAATCTATGCGACCAGCTCGCCCGCGAAGCGCTAAAAAATAAAAAGGGGATTTAACTTGTTTGTCAGCGAAAAAAATATCAAAATTTTTTTTGGAAAAGTTGCTTTTTGAATTCTTCGTACATACTATCTATCAAAGGTAGCTCCATTGCTACGGGTGCGCGCATAAGCGTATAGCCTGTGGGGAGCACCTTTTTTTAAAAAATCAAATAATAATTTAAAATAATTAAGCGGTTAATAATAACCGCTTAATTGTTTTTTTAATTTCTAATTATAAGAAAGATTATTTATACCAACATTTTTTTGAAAATAGCTTTATAAAAGAGAACGCACCACGGCAGCGATAGGGCGGTTACTAACGGCAAAACGATTTGGACCAAAACCGCTAAAGTATCAGCAAAAACAATCCGCAAAAACAAAACGTTAAAAGCAAAGTCTAATATTGTAAGTAAAATAAATACAATCCAAGCGTTCGTAAAGTGGTAACTAAATTTGAAATTAGGTTTTCTTTTTAGGGTGGGATTGATTGCAAATATAAGCGAAAACGTTACGGGCACTATTGCGCACGCCGCCCAAAAATAACCCACCGTATTAAAACTCAAAACGTCTTTGAAAAACAGCCACACAATGAGCGTTTCGATTAGATATATTCCGTATGTAAGCCAGCCTACAAAGAAATTGATTTTATTTTTGTACAGCATCGCTTGCGGTCTGTAAAATGCTGTTTCTTTATTATAAAAGTTTATTCTTATGCCTTTTTCCGCGAATTTTTCCGCCGTATTTTCCAAAGCCGTCAAATTCGGGTCGGAAAAATCATCCAAATTTATCTCGGGTTTTTTTGAAAGTTCTTTTAACGTTTCGTCTTCAAGCTGCTTGCCCAAAAGATTGCCAATAATATGTTTGTAATTATCCTCTTTGTCCTTATTGGGATTTTTGGGCTGTTTGGCTCCCATTTTTTCATTTAATTTTTCTTCAAATTTTGCGTAAAACTCGAGATCATCGTTTCGATTTTGTTCACGCGCCGTTTGATTTTCAAAATGCTCGGATATAATTTTTTCTTCAATATTTGTTTCGTCGACAATTACGTTTTGATTATCTTCCTGCTCTGGTTCGTTAAGCGTGTCGCTGTTAAAAAACGAATGACGCTTATTTTCACGCTGTTCAATAGGGGGCTCAAAAGCGGTATTGTTATCTATTAGATTTTGATTAAAATCTTCTTTTTTGTTGAATTCGACTGTTTTTTCTTCGTCAAAAGTTTTCGCCTTTGCGCCCGTACCCGACATCAAATCGTCGAGCTGCATTTGCAAGTTTATCTGCTCGTTAACGCTGGAAGTGTATTTTCTGCGGTCTTGTTTTGCCTTTAAAGACGTATCATCATTATTAACCGAGTCAATGGTGTTTTGAGCGACATTAGGTTCGATCGCGGAAAATTGCTCGGTCATTTTTTCGGTATTTATATTTACATCACCAAAATTTTTCAGACTTTCTGCGCCGCTATCCGTTATTCTAAAATATTTGCGGCGACCGCCGTTAGACTCGTCTCCCCAGTAAGATTCAATCAATCCGTTGGATTCGAGTTTTTTCAAATAATTATATAATGTCGGCTGTTTTATCTCCGTCTGTGTTGCGGCGTTTATCTCGGAAGCTATTTCATAGCCGTATTTGTCTCCGACGGTAAGCGAGCAAAGAATGACGGTTTCGATGTCGTTCTTTGAAAAGGTGTTTTCATTCATAAAAATAACCTTTTTCCTTTTGTTTTTTTTATTATTATAATTCAAAAAGGGGAACCGTGTCAAGATTTAAACTACTATGCGTCACATAATAAAATATTAAACACTTTCTCTACAAAAAACAGCAAAATTTTGAGATAAAATTTTAACTAATTATGTTAAAATACCACTATATGGACGTATTAATTACCAGAAAAGAACAAAAAAGAATATCGATGAGGGTAAAAGACGAAAAAACCCTTGTTATTTTCGCGCCTATAGGCTACCCGACGGAAAAAATAGAAGATTTTATTCAATCTAATACTCAATGGATTAACAAAAAAGTCAGCGAAATTACCCGACGCAAGACGGATTTTTCTTCGATATATTCCTTTGACCAAACTTTAATTAACGGCAAAATTATCGATATTTTGCCTTCAACTGAGAATAAAACGAGCCTAACGGCTGAGGGACTCTACATTTCGCCGCGCTGTTACGGAAATTTTGAAAAAAGACGAAAAGAAACGATAAAATTCGTAAAAGAATACGCAGACGAAAATCTGAGAGAGCTTATATCAAAAATCGGCACAGAACTCGGCGTTTGCCCGGCGGAAATAACCGTTCGTTTTATCAGGGGCGCGCGAATATGGGGGAAATGCGATGCCAATAAGCGTATCGTTATCGATTCGCGCGTTATTATGCTTACTCCGCAGCTCCAGCGTTACGTTGTACTGCATGAATTCGCCCATCTCAG
>JAQUSX010000197.1 GCA_028710055.1 Clostridia bacterium
ACCGCTCTTTGTTTTTGTTCAAACGTAACATTTGCCGTTTGACCGTTAGGCAAAATTTCAACCTTAACGTTTTGTTCGGGCTGACGATAGCGAAACTTCGCTGTGCAATTAAAAACTTTTTCTTCGGGTTCAAGCGGTATCCAGTTTATTTCGTTAACAATGCAGCTGACGCTGTCCAATACGCTCTCGTCGCCGTGAGAAACAACCAAAAGGTTTTTATCCAAATTTTTTTCCACAACAAACCAGCGTTCCTGGCTTTCTTTTGTGCCGCCAAGTCCTAGTCCGCGTCTTTGCCCTAAAGTGTAGTACATTAGCCCGATATGTTCGCCCACTACGTTACCCGAAACATCGACTATTTTTCCCGCGCGGTTAGGAAAATAATTTTTCATAAATTCGCGAAAATTGCGTTCGCCGATAAAGCAAATGCCTGTACTGTCTTTTTTTTTCGCTGTGGAAAGATTGAGTTTTTCGGCAATTTCCCGAACTAACGGTTTTTGGATTTTGCCTAAAGGGAAAATAACTTTTTCAAGCTGCTTTTGATTAAGCTGATTAAGAAAATAAGTTTGGTCTTTGTTTTGGTCGGCGGCTTTCAATAAATAATGCCTGCCGTTATCGTGTAAAATATCACAGTAATGCCCCGTAGCGATAAAATCCGCTCCCATAGCCATTGCCTGCTCCAAAAACGGGCCGAATTTTATTTCACGGTTGCACAATACATCGGGGTTCGGGGTTCTGCCTTTGCGGTATTCGCTCAAAAAGTAAGAAAAAACCCTTTCCATATATTGTTTTGAAAAGTTGATGGAATAATAAGGTATGTCCAAGGCAGCGCATACGCTGCGAACATCGCCGTAGTCGGCTTCGGAAGTACAATGCCCGCCATTATCGGTTTCTTCCCAGTTTTTCATAAAAAGACCGATGACTTCATAGCCTTGTTCTTTTAACAAATACGCGGCGACGGAACTGTCCACTCCGCCGCTCATACCCACGATTACTCTTTGTTTCATAATTTTACTTTTGTTTTTTTGCCAATACTTTTAATAAATCTATAAATTCTTCGTTATTGTCTGTCGTCATCAATAAGTCGATAAGCTGCTCTGTCGCTTGAATATTATCCGTGCGGGAAAGCGCGCGTCTTATCATCCACATAGCTTCGAGCTGTTTTTGCGTTAACAGCAAGTCCTCTCTTCTGGTCGAGCTTCTATTAAGGTCGATAGCGGGGAAAATCCGTCTTTCGCTCATACGTCTGTCAAGATGGATTTCCATATTGCCCGTGCCTTTAAACTCTTCATAAATTATATCGTCCATTTTGCTGTTTGTGTCGACAAGGGCTGTCGCAAGTATGGTCAAGCTGCCTTTGCCCTCGACGTTTCTGCCCGCGCCGAAAAAGCGTTTCGGCTCCTGCAACGCCGATATATCAAGTCCGCCCGTAAGCGTTCTGCCGCTTTGTTCCGCCGTTTGGTTGTACGCTCTGCCAAGACGGGTAATGGAATCCATGAGTATCATAACGTCCTGACCTTGCTCCACACGGTGTTTGGCGTTTTTTATCACCATTTCGGCTATTTTTACGTGATGCTCGGGACCTTGGTCAAAAGTGCTGTACCAAACGTCGCAATCCACGCTTTGCTTGAAATCCGTCACTTCTTCGGGGCGTTCGTCCACCAAAAGCACGGTTAAATGAATATCGGGATAATTCGCGCGTACCGCTTGCGCTATTTTTTTGAGCAAAGTCGTTTTTCCCGTTTTCGGCGGAGAAACGATTAAGCCGCGCTGACCTTTGCCTATCGGCGCGACAAGGTCGATAAGACGTAAAGAATAATCGTTCTTTTCTCTCTCGAGCGTTATTCTTTCGTTGGGGTAACAAGAAATAAGGTCTTCAAATTTTACCCCGTGTTTTAACTCCGAACAAGGAATATCGTTAACCGAATAAACATAAATAAGCGAATAAGATTTTTTATCTTTAAACAGTCTGGCTTTGCAATAAATTTTGTCGCCCGTCCTAAGTGAAAGTCTTTTTATTTGTTGCGGCGGAACGTATATATCGGACATAGAGTTAGAATAATTTTCCATACGTAAAAATCCGTAACCGTCGGGAATAACTTCCAGCACTCCTGTCGCATCTTTGTCGTCAAAAAGATTTTCTTTGTCTTGCGCAGGTATCGGCGGAGGCAAAATAGTCTCTTGGCGTAATTGCGGAACGGTATCGTTATTTAACCAAGTCAAAAGTTCTTGAATATCCACGTTGTTTTTAACGGGTTTTCCGCGTTTAGACGGCGCGCACGGTATCGCTCGATTTTCCAATAAATCAAGCGTGTCTTGAATAAGATCGGATTTGTTGATTTTGGTAGGAGCATGGACCCCCAGCTCTCTGGCAACTCCGCGAAGCTCATGAACATTGAGAGTCTCGAGCTTCTCTCTCTTTGATATTGACATAAAAACTCCTTTGAAATAAAAAAAATAAAAAAATCGGGTCGCCGCGGCACAAAAATATCTTGCGGCAAAAAATTATTGATGTTTAAAAA
>JAQUSX010000198.1 GCA_028710055.1 Clostridia bacterium
ATACGGACGCATATTTTTTTGTAACATTTTTGCTACAATATCATTAGTTACGTAAACTGCGAGATTTTTTCCGCGGTATTGAGGTAGGGTATAGATAGGACCAATCGCCCCGTTCCAATGAATCATACACCAGCATACCATCTCGTCGCCGTCGTATATCGCGCTGGTTGGAAAATTTTTACCGCAATACGATATTTCTTTTAAAGTGACGGGATAAGTGTATTTTGATTTTACAATTTTGTAATCTTTTACCTTCACGGTGCTTAGTTTAAACGGACAATTTTCCAGTTTAGTCGGTTCGCCCGTGTATTCGTACATATTGCATATTTCTTCGTATACAAAACCGTATTTTTTAAAAACCTCAAAAACGCGCGTATCGCACGCGTCAACCCAGACTTTTTTGTCCGTCAAAAACTGCTCGTATGCGTCAATCAACGCTGTTTCATCAGTCCCAAAAACGCCGTAAGAAAACTTTTTTTGATATTCAATTACAACGCAATTAATATTTTCAATATCGTCAACGTATATAGGATAGTTTTCTTCTTTATCAAATAAATCGTATTTTAAAGGAAGTTGTTTATATTTTTCCAAATATTCGGCTATTTTTTCTTTGTCTGTGTCTTTTACAGGAAGCATTTACGTATTTTTCTCCTTACTTGCGGCGAATAATGCGAATATATCATATTTATTAAAAAAAGACAAGCGGTAAACGCTTGTCTATTTTTTATTTTTAGTTTTCTAATTTTCATTATTCTAATAAATAGGGTTGCCCACTATATGGTTTTATAGTATAATTTTATATATCAAATGAACTTTTTACAATTTAAGAAATATTTAAATAAATGATAAAGACAAATTCATCTATGTTCAATGAAATTACTGCTGATTCATTGAATCATACTGAATTCGTTTATCTAAATAAATAGGGGTGAAATATGAAAAAAAGAATCATAATGGCAAATGTTTACATTATCCTGTCGCTGATAATACTTTTGGCAATGCTTTCATTAGTGATTTTTGCCGACATATCAGTTGGGGAAGTATCAAGCTTTTTAGTAGAACAGGTAATTTTTTGGAGTTTAGGAGCGATTTCAGTGACGCTTTTTATAACGGGAACAAGGGAACTTACACTTATCCGCAGGGAAAAAAGTTATAAAGAAATTTGCACAAACAGCAAAAATACCGAACTGTAAATCATTACGAAACAAGCGCCCTTGAAAATAAGGGCGCTTTGTCTTAATAAATATCTTTTCTCTTTAAGGAACTTGTTAGCAAATAAAAGTTGCGAAGATGTTTTCTAATTATTTTTTGACGTTTTAATGCAAAATCAGGTTTATCACAGTTTTATAAGATTTATTATAAATATGACCGCAAAAATTATCGTTAAAGATTTGAAAAATTTGAACTGAAAAAACAAGCGTAAACACTTGTCAATTTTTCATTTTGCTTTTTTGTTCTCGCAAAATCTTGTTAATTCCGTTTATTATCATATCCACGGCGACTTTGTTGTGACCGCCCTCGGGAATAATAAGGTTGGCGTATCGTTTGCTCGGCTCGACGAACTGCTCGTGCATGGGTTTAACCGTCGTAAGCCATTGCTCTATTACGCTCTCTATCGTGCGTCCGCGCATTTTTACGTCTCGCGTTAGCCGTCTAATAAATCTTACGTCCGCGTCCGTATCCACAAAAAGCTTTACGTCTATTAAATCTCTTAGCTTCTCGCTTTCAAAAATCAGTATGCCTTCTACTATAATGATATTTGAACTTTCTAAGGTTTGCCAAGTCTCTCTGCGCGCGTGGTTGGAAAAATCATAGGTCGGATGATTAATAGTTTTTCCCATTTTTAGTTCGCTGAGATGTTCCACCATTAAGTCCGTGTCCAATGAATTCGGGTGGTCGTAATTTTGCATCGCCCGCTCTTCAAAACTCATTCCTTCGTTGGATTTATAATAAAAATCGTGCGAAAGTACCGCGCAATCGTCCGAAAACGCCTCGATAAGTTTTTTCGCTATCGTAGTTTTGCCGCTGCCTGTTCCGCCCGCTATACCTATAACTATTCTGTCTGACATAATTTTTCTCCGTGTTGTTTTTAGCTTAAAATAAGATGGCTGGTTTTTTATATCTATATTATTATAACCCGATAACGGCGGATGTCAAGACGAAACGAATTGTATTTATGAATAATTGAGATTTTTGAGTATAAGTTTCTTCCAAAATTTTCAAAATTATTTTAGTTTAAAAATTTATTATATGGTAGCCAAATAATGGAAATAAAAAAATATATTATTTAAGTTAAGTTATATAAACAAATATACTGGTTTTAAGAAAAATAAAAAAACGGGTAATCTACCCGTAAGAATTTGTAGTTATTCATTTGTTTTTCTAATTTTATCCGAGCATTTTTCACTTACGGTAAATTAATAGGGAATAATGAAAAACTCTCGGAATAAAAAAAATAGCCCCTATGCAAGGGGAACTTGCAAGGGAAACGCTTGAACAAGA
>JAQUSX010000008.1 GCA_028710055.1 Clostridia bacterium
ATTTCAATCCACGCACCCTCCGCGGGGTGCGACGTGCCACATAATCTGCGCATATGGGAAATACCCGATTTCAATCCACGCACCCTACGCGGGGTGCGACTGAATGGGAAAAAGGTAGAAGTCAACCTAGTATGATTTCAATCCACGCACCCTACGCGGGGTGCGACTCTAATTTAAAAAAAATAAAAGAATTAAAGAAAAATTATTAAAAAAAATAAAATAAATACTTACTTTATAGTAATAATATCATATAAATTTTCAAAAAACAATCTCTGTTACAAACTTAAAGCAAAATTACCTACGGTTCGCAAATCATATAATTAACGCACCTTCAGGATTATATGACTCCTTTATGCCATAATGCTCGACCTTCATTTCCCACTTGTTACCTAAATGATAAAATCGTAGACTGTCTTTTTTTTGGTCCATAATTTGCAACAGTCTAGATTTTAATTTCAAAATTGTCCCATAATCAGTATTTATTTCAAATACGGAATTTTGGACGCGTTGTCCGTAATTTTGACATGCTTTGGCGATTTGCCTTAGTCTTGTCTTGCCTGCCGCATCAACAGTAGTTACGTCATAAGTTATTAACATTAACATTATTTCAATAAATAAGGCGGATATTCCTTAATCTCCTTTCTAAGATATTTTCCAAAAAGTGATGCTTGCACGAAAGGCAATAATCCAAAAGATATTTTTTCACCCAAGTACTGATGTTGTATAGTTTCTTTCTTCTTTTCCTGCCATAGTTTTATCAATTTTTTTCTTCCATCATCATTTAAAAATACAGTCCCGCCCAGTAAATAATCAAAATCTTCTTTTCCTAACTGTTTTAGATTAAATACACTAACAACAAACCTATCGATAATAGCCCTGAATTCTTCTATCATATCCAGCGCCAATGACTGTCTTCCCGAGCGCAACGTATGAAAAAATCCTATATATGGATCAATGCCGGCCGTTTCTAATGCTGATCCAATGACATTTGATTGCATAGTATATAGCAGCGATAAAACTGCGTTAATTTCGTCAAGTGGCGGTCTTTTGCTTCGACCGTGAAATACAAAATCGTCCACTCGAAAAAATTTGTCAAACAAATTGAAATATATGTGAGAAATATTGCCTTCGATGCCACGCAAAACGTCTATATCTTCCTCTATATATAACTGCTTTGTAAAGTAATTTATATCTTCCATTAATTTTGACAGGCTTCCGTCTTCGTCTGTTTCGGGATAATCTCTTAAAGAACGGGATATAAAAAACTTAATATTGCAAAATTTCGCACCTATCGTGTTTCTGATTAAATTTAGGCGTGAATCATTATCTTCAAATGTTTTAATTTGCGCGACTCTGGTAAAAACGTTACCTTTTGTTTCTCCAACGATTTTTGCCAAAAATTTTCCGTTTGGCGAGAGAAAGGAAAGAGCAATATTATTTTCCGCGCATTTGCCCATAACTTTTGGACTGCAACCTTGATAATTAAAACACACTATTTCCTCTATTATACAAAGCGGTAAACGAGTTTCTTTTTCATCCGTTTTCACAATGATATTTTCGCCGTCTAATGATAAAAACGCATTTTCGCTGGTTATATATAAAGTATTAAGTAATTTTTTCATTTTGTTCCAAAATCATTTTTTTAATCGAATTATCTTTTGCGTAGCACTTTGGCAAGCACACATCGGCAAGCGAACACCCGCCGCAGTTTTGGTCGGATTCTTTTTGCGGTATAATATTATTGGATAAAGCAAAAACAACTTCTTGATATACTTTAAAAAATAAATCGTCTAGCTCTTTATTGGCGCTAACAGTAATTCGCTTTTTAATATCGCAGTAGTATAAAATTATTTTCGCGTCACAGCCAAACATTTCGTCGACGCAAAGTTTTTGTCCGTACATTTGAACGGCATCGTCCATACTGTAATCGGAAACGTTTTTTGGTTTAGCTTTTTTATATTCAATTATAGCAAAATTAAATTTGTCTCCGTATTTGGAAACATATACGCCTTGGGGAGAGCGGGTCAGCTCCAAGGCGTCGATTTTTCCGACAAGTTTATAAAAATCATTATAAACCGGCACCGCCCGCTCTGTTATTTTTGTCTGCGTATTTGTGACAAGTTTTGCGTTGTCAACACGAGTATGTATAACGTCGCCGATAGTCACTAAGACATTACTTTGCCAATCGCAATTTATATTCATAAGCCCCCAGCGTTTTGGACAATACAAATAATGTTGCAGATTACGCAACTGTATATAGTCCAAACTATCTGACTTCGATTTCGACATTTTGTGGAACGTTATTAATTGTAACTTCGTAATCACCGTACTGACGCGTAGGACCTTCAATAATTTTTTTAATTTTTACGGACTCAAAGACTTTATGAGACGGCGCGTTACCAAGCTCGCTTTGATGTTTAAATATAATAAGTTTACGCATACAAAGTTTACCGCGTAGCGAACTGTGGTCGTGCTCGAACATATTTTCGATCGCTTCCCAAAGCAAAGTTAAATCATTGTCGTCAAAACCCGTTTTATTAGCAAGCAGCGCAGAAACATAGCCTTCCGCACGGTAAAGTCCGTAAGGAACGATGTTTTTCTTGCCCATCGTATTAGACTTATCTTTCATATCATCTTCAGTCGTCAAAGCCTGACGAGTGATAGTCAATTCCTGCGGAAAAATGGGGTCAACGCTTTTCGCAAAGTTAAGCTGTACGGGTCCTCTTACAATGCCGCACTGATCTTTTCCGGTACTCATAACAAAACCGAACGTACGCACGTCATAATAATTTTCGCACATGTATTCCTGCGCTTTTTTTACGTCGTTTTTGTTTTTACCTTCTTTTCCGGTTTCGAGATTTAAAGCTTTATACGCAATCGTGAATTTTGTGTTTAACGCTTGGTCGTTTTTAACCAAAATATTATATTTTTCTTCGCCTTGCTTAACGATTTCAACATAATTTCGTATTTTGCGTTTCAAACAAACGTCTGTGACTATGCCAAGGTTTGATTCCACGTCTACGCGCGGCATATTGCCCGCGTCAGGGTCACCGTTTGGGTTTCCGTTTTCCACATCGAAAAGAATTACAAATTCATATCTGTTTTTTAGTTCGCTCATTTATCTATCCTCCTTTTTTGTATAAAGATCTTTGTTTTGCTGATAGTAGCCTAAAATAAATTTACCTTGTTCTTCGATATCGAGTTTTTTGGGAAAGCTGTCGTTAAGACTACCCATTATTTCGCTCATAATGCTTTCCAAAAACCCAGATTTTTCAAGTTTCGTTATATGATTTTGCGCAAGAATTAATAGTCTTGGAAAAACCATAGCCGGAGTCGCGCACGCTGACGAAAAATATCTCGATTTTATACCCGCGTTTACTCCAGGTATAGCTTCCGACTGCAGTTTTTCGAGCACGGCAAACAGTCTTCCGCATAAATAAGCGGGATTAGCGTTAGTTTTGTTTAAACTCATTGTTATTTTTTCTCCTTTATTAAAAATTCTTTGACTACGACTAAGATACGCTTTTATGATTGAAATTCGCGTATCGTTAATTTTGACAAACTTACTTTTGTCTGTATCCTGATCCGTTTTTATTCGTCGAACGATACTCGACAGTAAATTTGCCGGATACATTCCGCCGTTTAGTATCGCTGAAAACAACCCGCTAACGAGCGAAGGATTAGGGTCTTTATTTGTGCTGTTAGGGGAAATTGTTTCATAAATAATTTTTGAAACCGACGGGATTTTTTGGTCATTATAAAGTCTTAAATCATCATAATGTTGTTTGATATAATGCAATGTTTTGCCAAAAGTGTTGACATAGAAAAATTTAATAGTAAGTCTGCTAGCGTTTGGTTTAATTCCTAAGACGTAAAATTTTGTATCTAATAGAGTTAACGCCGTTTCATCAAATTGTTTTCCCTGTCGAATATAATCGAGACAATTTTTTACAGTTTTACTTGTCTCCTCGCTTTCTTCAATAAAATTATTCGCTACGGCGTATGACTCGGCGATTTCTAACGGACTTACATTGCTTTCCGCCCAAAATAGAAGCGTCACGTCGCCTAAATAAGCGTGATTATATGGACTTTCAGTCAAAGCATTAAAAGCGGACGTGTACTTTTTCATGATATCTACGCTTACACTCGCTACTTGACCTTGTTCCATATTAAAGGATTCTTCCGCAGGATTATTAACACATACTATATTTGTGCCAACCGACATTCCTCCTTTTATACCTTTTAAATTATCATGCAATCTTGCTATCGGCAAATACTCACCGCAAATAGAACAATAAGACGAATATTCCGCATCGCTTTCGTTTTGTTTTTTGTTTAGTTCATTCCATAATTTAGTAATTTCTTTGTCGTAGCACGCCAATGAGTTGATATCTGATTCCAAACAATAAGTAAACTTTGCGGACGCATACCCTTTGCCTAATGAATTTATAAATGAATTATTTAATTCATTTTCCGGTCTCCATTTAGCCGAAAACTTATATAGAGCTTGAGCCATGCCGCTTTCTATATTTGCGAATGCATTTGCTTTTTCTTGATAATCAGAAAAAGATTTGGTTGATTTGTCGGTAATACAGAATTTGTCTTTATCAAATTCCATTCCGAAAATATAAACGGGTCTATGTTCTAAAAAATTCGCTTTTATTGAAGTCGCGTTTATTCTTTCCGGTAAAATTTCAGTTATCGGCAAATCTTTTGTCTTGCCTTTTTCAAGAACAGTTTTTGTGTGCGGCAAGATATTTACCATTTCGCCTTCGGTGTTTAAAACAATGACATAGCCAATATCTATTTTTGAATATCCCATAGGTGGCAAGGGGCTATTGGGTAAACTTTTTAAACAATCGTAATAGCGGCTTAATGCGTTTATTATCATTTGTTCACCCCCGTTTTTTCAAAATATTCGGCTACGTCAATAATGCCGTTTACCATTTTTGGTCTGTACCAAATCGGTTCACCCTTGTTCGACCAATTCCCTTCTTTATCTGCGGGTGAAAATTTCAGGTCGTACAGCATAAACCCCAAATCTACCTCGCCGATAAGCGGACTTTTTGGTATTTCTTCAACGTATTCGAATTGCGCCGAAAATTCCCTGCATCCAAGCACGGGAACTTTTACATATTGACCGTTTTTCATTCTTCGCGTAGCTATAGCGTAATGTTTTTCCGCGTCTTCGCCGTCGATGACGTCGAAATGCGCTTCAACGCCATACGCAACATCGACAAGTATCAATGCGCCTCTCTGATTAATATTATCTCCGCCGCGATAGAGACTGATGTCAATATCAGGATTGGTCATTTGTTGTTTTACCTTGCCTAGTAAAAGTTTTTCTTTCATTTCATTGCGCCGAATATTCGAGTATTTTATCGGATTTAAAACGTGAATTTTGTCTATTGACCATTTTATTTGCGGTTTCCAATAAATGCTTTCAATCACGCCCCTCATGGCGGACGGCGTCGGCACGTCATAACTAACTCGTTCGACTTTCATTTCCGGTCGGGTAAAACAAGCGTAATCGCCTTTGATTAGTAACTTAATTCCGTACATTTTTTCCTCCTTTTTATAAATTTATAAAATTGTCTTGTCCTTCAATGTCGAATTTTAATCCATAATTCTTATCATAATATCGACTGTCTTCGAGACAATAAGTACCGTCTTTTGTTTGACTTACGCAATTATTTGACAAAAGTTTTTTAAGTTCGTATTCGTAAATCGAAATAACGTATTTTTGCAAAGCTCTTTTTAAAACGATTGTGGGATTGTATTCTATTTGTTTTAAAATTTTTTCACTATCGCAGTTCTTTATTATTAGGTCCACAGTCGCGTTATCTAGGTAATTAAAATCCTGCGCATAATCTGAAAATCTGACGCTAAAAAAAGGAATTTTTTTATCTTCTATGAGAATTTTCGTTTTGTCAAAGTACGCCGAAAAATCAAGCGTTGTAATAGTATCGATTTTATTTTCAAATAATTTTTCAAAATATTCTCTGCACGGTTCCGGTTGGTCTATATCTGCAAAATTACGCAAAAGATTTTTCGTAATTTGAATTTTTGTCATAGTTTCACTATTTTTCACGTCTTCAACATCGCTCAACCAGAAAATTTTCGTATCGCCGTAATTTCTTTTGCCCTCTCTGTTGCATCTGCCAGCGCATTGTAAAATTGAATCGATGCCGTTAATCCATCTGTAGGCGTTTTCAAAATCCAAGTCCACTCCCGCTTCCACCAAAGAAGTTGAAACGACGGTGATGGGAATATTGAATGATAAATCATTTTTTATTTCGTCTATAATGCGTTTTCGGTCATTCGGTGTAAGCCATGTGGTCAAAAAATATTTTTTTGCGTCTATAATATTTTCGTATATTATGCGCGCTTGTTTTTTTGAGTTTGTCACAATTAAATTTGATTTTTTTAGATCAAGTTGTTGACAAAATTCGATAAGAGAAATTTCGCCTATGTTTGAAATTTTACTGCGTTTAAATAAAGAATAGTCTGATTTATCATCAACCAAATCTTCCGCTTCGCTCAAGATATCTATAAACTTATCGGGATTAGGCATAGTCGCGGTCATAAATACTGCGTCAGCGCCATATTCGGACGTGAGTATTTTTATCGCTTCGTAGCACGGTTTCAGACATTTTAGCGGTATCGTTTGCAGTTCGTCAAAACAAATAACGCTGTCGCGTAAATTATGTAATTTTCTAAGCCTGCTGTTTTTATTTGTATAAAAAGATTCGAAAAATTGTAAATTAGTAGTTATAATTATCGGGGCGTCCCAGTTTTCCGTAGCGAATTTGTATTTTTCCTGTTCCTCCGGAGTTAATTTTTCCAAGTCAAAATTTGAGTGGTGTTCTATTACGTTTTCTTCGCCGAAAATCTTTTTTAGCTCTTTTGCGTTTTGATCTATTATGCTTGTATAGGGAACAACATAAATAATTCTTTTTTTGTGTTTTTCTGACAATCTATTTAGAGCAAACCTTATAGAAGTCAGCGTTTTTCCGCTTCCCGTAGGCATATCGAGTTTGAAAAGAGATTTTTCGCTTTTTATATGTTTTATAGATTGGTTGGAGAAACTTTTTCTCGCTTTGTTTATCGGCGTATCGGCGGAAAATTTTGATAAATAATCATTAAGTTTATTTAGTAATTGCGTAAAATCAACTTCTATTCCTCTGTCTTGCTTCCCTTTACTGAAAGTTTCGGAATCAATCCAATCCGCATCCACCAAAGCGGATAAAAGCATGCGGATTTTTGTTGAAAAACGCAATGAAAAATATCCTCGATTCTGATAATAATCGTCTATTGTGAGCTTTAAATTATCGGTTATTTTTTGAATATCTTCAAATTTCGCTTCTTCAATCATTTTATGATACGCTTCATTAACATCAAATTTCTTTTTTAATCTTGCCGCCAAAGTATTGTTCTCTATATCAACCGCAGTGCCGCCGTTATTTAGACCTGTATGGTGACTCGCAATAACGTAAGCCATAATCTGTGAAAACAGATTTTCGGGCTGACGTTCAATCGCGATTTGGGCGCCAAATGTAGCGTGATCTACCCTTATATTTTTTCCTTTCAATCTGTCTTGAAAACTCTCTTGGTATTTTCCCAAGTCGTGTAATAAGCCTATTTTATAACCTAAACCTTCGTCGTTTTTTCCGCAATTTCCCGCGCATATTATCGCCACGCTATTAAGATGTTCTTCTAAAGTCTGCCACTCTTTCTCTTCACTTGTGTGAGCGTAAAATTTATTCATAATTCACCTTTAAATACTATTAAAAACTTCTAGTACATTTATTATAACACAAAAATATGACACCAGTCTGTCATATATAAAAATAAATTTGTTCATTTTTGAATTTGTAACTGTTAATGAAAAACGGGAAGATTTATTATCTTCCCGTTAAAATTTATTAAGTTATGTAAAATCATCAGCTATTTCAACCTAATTTTCGGCGTGTTCGTATTGAAGCTTATACAGTTTGTAATAAATTCCTTTCTGTTTGAGTAAGGCTTGGTGATTGCCCTGCTCCACTACTCTTCCTTTGTGCATTACTATGATATTGTCGCAGTTTTGTATCGTGGAAAGCCTATGCGCTACTATCAAAGTCGTCCGTCCTTCCATTATCTTTCTCAAAGCGTCTTGGATTAATAATTCCGTTTCGGTGTCAATATTTGCCGTCGCTTCGTCCAATATCAAAATTCTCGGTTTATACGCTAAAGTCCTGGCAAAAGATATTAACTGTCTTTGACCTGCGGATAGCGACGTGCCCCCTTCGAGCACGGGTTCTTTGTACTGCAATTTTAGCTTTGAAATAAAGTTGTCCGCGTTAACGTATTTTGCGGAAGCGATAAGTTCGTCTTGCCCTATTTCCTCGTTTTTCAGTCTTATATTGCTTTCAATATCGCCAGTAAACAAAAATACGTCCTGGAGCATCTGTCCTATTTTTATTCTCAGACTGTCTATTTTGATGTCTTTTATATTTATTCCGTCAAGCAATATCTCGCCTTTTTGCACATCGTAGTATCTGCCGATAAGGTTTTGTATCGTGGTCTTGCCCGCGCCCGTCGCGCCGACAAAAGCCACGCTTTGACCCGCTTGTATCTTGAAAGAAACGTCTTTAAGTATCCAGTCCTCATCTTTATACGCAAACCAAACGTTTTTAAATTCGATATCGCCTTTGATGTCGGTCAATTCTATCGCGTTTTCTTTTTCAACTATCGACGGTTGTTCGTCAAGCAAGCCGAATATTCTTTGAGCGGAAACTTTTGACGCTTGAATAACGTTTAGCTGTTCCGCAAACTCTTGTATCGGGTCGAAAAATCTACCGATATAACGTTGGAAAGTCACTATCGTACCTATCGTGATCGCGCCCGCCATATACATTTTGCTGCCGAATATTATCAGTAACACGGTCGCCAAAATATTAAGTAAATAAATCGACGGTCCGTAAATAGAGTGA
Organism: Clostridia bacterium; assembly: GCA_028710055.1. Taxonomy (GTDB): domain Bacteria; phylum Bacillota; class Clostridia; order Christensenellales; family CAG-314; genus JAQUSX01. Next base: position 8,976 of record JAQUSX010000008.1, read on the forward strand.
GTTACAATCTGTTTTAAGTGGCTTTTGCGCAGTTCTTCCGTTTTATTGGTAAATTTGTCGTACGTCTTTTTCTCCGCCGTAAATATCTGAATGATTTTCATTCCCGAAACGTGTTCTGAAACGAAAGCGTTGAGCGCGGATATTTTTGACCTTATCGCGCTCCATCTTTTCATCAAGATATTAGTAAATACGGTCGTTATCACAATTATCACAGGTATTGTTGTAAAAGTAATAAGTGACAGTTCCAGATTGAAAGTCAGCATTGTAACGATGATACCGATAAGCGTACCGACGCTTCGCACCAAAGTCACGATAACGCTGGAATAAAGTTCGCTCAGCGTTTCTACGTCGTTGGTCGCGCGCGTGACCAGCCTTCCTATGGGATTGTTGTTAAAAAAGCTAATATCAAGTTTGTGCAGATGTTTAAACACGTCTAAGCGAATTTGGTATATAACTTTCTGTCCGATATAAGCAAGCATAATAGACTGCAAATAAGATATGCCAAAAGTCAAAAGCACACATGCAAGATACTTTAACGCAATTATCATTATTTGATAAAAGACCGCGTCGGTAAATGCGCCCGCATTATCAACGATAATGTCTGTCGCTTCGCCTATCAAAATAGGCTGATACAAACTTAGTCCAATAAGAATGGCGATCGCCAAAAACGCAAGCAAAAACATTCCGAGATACGGCTTTGCGTATCTAAGAAGTCTTTTCGTCGTCTTTTTCGTCAATTTAATTTTTGAAGTTTCGCCGCTCATTACTCTTCCTCGTTTATCATTTGTTCAAGCTGTTGTTTTTTGTAAAGCGAATAGTACAATCCTTTTTGCTGCAAAAGAGTTTTGTGATTTCCTTGCTCAATAATTTCGCCGTTATCTATTACGATAATTTTGTCCGCGTGCTGCAAAGCCGACAATCTATGCGCGATAATAATATTTGTTTTACCTGCGCGCTTTTCTTTCAAATTTTTTAATATGCGTTCTTCGGTATCGGTATCGACAGCCGAAAGAGAATCGTCCATAATAAGAATTTTGGGTTGAATAATATACGCTCTGGATATCGCAACTCTTTGCTTTTGTCCGCCTGACAGCGTTACTCCCTTTTCACCGATAACCGTATCATATCCGTCGGGAAATTCGATAATATTATCATGCACGCAGGAAAATTCCGCCGCTTCGACTATTTTATCCATGGACGCGTCTTCGTTAACGAAGTCTATATTGTTTTTTATGGTATCGGAAAATAGGAAATTGTCTTGGGTAACGTATCCGATATTGCTTCTTAGCTGTTTTAGCGGCATTTCGCGAATATCTTTGCCGCTAATAAATATCGAGCCTTTTTCACAATCGTATATTCTAACGAGTAAATTCATCAAAGTGGTCTTACCCGAACCCGTCTTTCCGACAATGCCCAAAGTCTGACCTTCTTCTAGGTCAAACGCTATATTTTTTAATGCGTATGTATCTTTGTCGGGGTAAGTAAAAGTAAGGTTATTAACCTTAATGTCGCCGCAAAAGTTTTCCACTTCGCTGGCGGTCGGCTCGTCCGTTATGTCGAATTTTGCGCCCAAAACGTCTTCAATACGTTTTAGTGAAGCGGAACCCATCGTTATCATATTGATAGACATACCAACGGCAATCATAGGCCAAACCAGCATACCTAAGTACTGAATAAATACGGTAAAGTCGCCTACGGAAATCTGAGTATTAAGAGCCAGATAGCCGCCGAAAGCGATAGCTACGGCAAAAGCCAATCCCGCGATTAAAGTCATTATCGGGTCTATAATCGCGCGGGTTTTGGTCAAGCTCATATTTTTTGAGAAATAATTTTGATTGATTTTATCAAAAGAGTCTATCTCTTTATCCTGCTGCACGAATGCTTTGATGACTTTTATTCCCGAAATATCTTCTTGAACAAAGTCCGAGATTTCAGCGAACGCTTTTTGCCGCGCGTAAAACTTTTTGAAAAGTTTTGGTCCTATAAGACCAGTTACAACGGCGATTACAATCAAAGGCGCTACCGAAACGGCCGTTAACGACACGCTGACCAGCGTTAACATACTTGACAAAATAAAAATCAGTAGACAAATGACGTCGCATATCATCATAATGCCTTGCCCCATCGCT
>JAQUSX010000009.1 GCA_028710055.1 Clostridia bacterium
CTCGTGGGCATATTGTCAAGGCTCGCCACAAAAAACGTTACCGCTGTGATTATGCCTTGCGGCAGCAAAAGCAATTACAATCAAGACAGAGTGGACGCGCTGAAAGTGTGTGAAAAATTTGATATCGCGCACGTAGAAGTCGATTTGACTGAAGTTAAAAAAACGCTTACGCTAAATATATCGAAAGCTGCGGAAATAACCGACGCCGCTTTGACGAACATCGCGCCTAGGCTAAGAATGACTACTCTTTACGCAGTCGCTCAAAGCAAAAACTGCCTTGTGGCGGGAACGGGAAACGCGAGCGAAGCTTTTATGGGATATTTTACCAAATGGGGCGACGGAGCGTACGATTTTGACGTTATCGCGGATTTGACAGTAACCGAGATTTACGAATTTTTGCGTTATCTCGACGCGCCCGAAAGCGTGATTACGAAAGCTCCAAGCGCGGGACTGTTTGAAGGGCAGACCGACGAAGGTGAAATGGGCGTAACTTACCTTGAAATTGACGAATATATCACGACTGGAAAAACTAACGCCGAATCCGCTGAAATTATTGAAAAATACCACGCTCGCAGCGAACACAAACGCCGTTTGCCTTACCGATACGGAATTGATAAATAAAATTTTCCCAACCGCTTTTATATTATTAAAGCGGTTTTTTCGCTGTTGCATTTCGGTTTTGTCCGTGTTAAAATAAACGTATGCAATGGGTAAAAGCCGATATAGGCGACGAAAACTTTATGCGTTTTTTATGGAAATTCACCGACGAGTATTTTGCCGAAATTATTTCCGACAAGACGACATTAAAATATTTTACAAGTTCTAAATATCGCAATGCTGTTGTCAAGTATGTAAAAAAAGAACAGATCGAGATTTTTGCCGCGCTTAGTAACCAAATAAACGCTATTTGTTTTTTAGAAAAAAAACGGGGCGACAAGAATATTTTTTTGATGGAATTTTGCGTTGAAAAAAATCTTCGGGGAAAGGGTTACGGCAAAAAACTTTATTATGAATTAGAAAAATATTTATTAGATAATGGGTACAAAAGCATTGCGCTTACTCCTACTATGGACGGCAACAGAATTTTTTGGAGTAAAATGGGATTTTGCCCTACTGGAAAAATCTCCGATAACGGAGAAGAAATATATACCAAAACCATTGAATAAGGATAAGATATGAAAACGGAATTTACAAATATTTTTAATCAGTACATAAAACGCGAAGGAGCGAAGGAGCTGCTGGAATATTTAACAAAAAGCGATTTTTTTACCACCCCAGCGAGCGCGAAATTTCATTGCGCATATCAAGGCGGGCTTGCCGAGCATAGCGTTAACGTTTATAAAAGGCTTGTCAAAATAGTTCAAAGTCAGTACGGCGACGAATGGGAAAAGGTTTTTTCACATGAAACCGTAGCGATATGCGGACTTTTGCACGACATTTGCAAGGTAGATTATTACTGCGAAGAAACCCGTAACACCAAAGTAAACGGCGAATGGACGGAAAAACCGTACTATACTATAAAAGAAATTTTGCCGTATGGACACGGTGAAAAATCGGTATACATAATCAACGGCTTTATGCGTCTTAGCCGAGGCGAAGCTATGGCGATAAACTGGCATATGGGCGGTTTTGACGACAGAGTGCGGGGCGGCAGTTATTCGATGTCCGCCGCTTTTGAAAAAGAGCCTCTTTGCGTTATGCTGCATACCGCGGATTTAATCGCCACATATTTGGACGAAAACAGAAATAAATAAATTTACCTAAGGGGAATTAAACATATGAAAACATTAGACAAATTTTTACGTTACGTTGCAGTAGACACGGAATCCGTACCCGACCGCGAAGAAATGCCAAGCTCGGAAAAACAAAAAAATCTTTCCGCAATGCTTGTCGGAGAACTTGAAAAAATGGGTGCGTCAAACGTGCGCATGGACGAACGCGGATACGTTTACGCTTTGATACCCGCAAATAAAAGTCAAAGCAAAACGCGTCTTGGCTTTATCGCTCACGTCGATACGGCGTGCGCTGTCTCGGGCGCGAATATCAAACCCGTAATTACACGTAATTACAACGGCGGCGTAATTAAAATGAGCGAAAACTACAAGCTTGACCCAGTAGAATATCCGTCATTACTCAACCATATCGGCGAAACCGTTATTTGTACCGACGGAAGAACTTTGCTTGGCGCCGACGACAAAGCGGGAATAGCGGAAATAATGCAGCTTGCGCAATTACTTCTTACCGACAAAAGCATCGTTCACGGTGAAATCGGTATAGCTTTTACGCCTGACGAAGAAGTAGGCAGAGGCGCGGATTTCTTTGACGTAAAAGGTTTTGGATGCGATTACGCTTACACTATCGACGGCGGAGCGGTAGGCGAGATAGAGTACGAAAACTTTAACGCGGCATCCGCCGACATTATTATTCACGGTTTATCTATTCATCCTGGAATGTCAAAAAACAAAATGTTAAACGCTCTTTTGGTCGCGATGGAGCTAAATTCTATGCTTCCGCCCGACCAAATACCCGCTTATACGCAGGATTACGAAGGATTTTTCCATCTCGATGAAATACGCGGCACGGTAGATAACGCAAAAATGGGTTACATTATCCGCGATCACGATATGAAAAAATTTACGCAAAAGAAAGAATTTATGCGTAAAGTTTGCGAATTTTTAAATGAAAAATACGGCGCAGGCACAATAGAAGTTATGATAAAAGACACGTATTTTAATATGGTCGAAAAAATAAAACCCCATATGCATTTGATTGAAAACGCCGAAAAAGCTATGACGCAGGCGGGTGTAAAACCGCTTATTATTCCCATTCGCGGCGGCACGGACGGCGCAAGACTGTCTTTTGAGGGTTTGCCTTGTCCTAATCTTTGCACTGGCGGTTACAACTATCACGGCAGATACGAATACGTTACCGAAGAAAGCATGGACAAAATCGTTGAAATTTTGTTAAATATCGCAAAGCTTTACGCTTAAAATTTTCATTAATTTTTAATTTAGATATTCAAACCGTTTCATTATCTTGAAACGGTTTGTTTTTTATTTTAAACGGCAATACTCATAAAAAAGCAAAGGAGAATTTTTTTATGAGCTTTAACCCTTTTGACCAAAAAGTAAGAAAGTTAAGCGAAACTTTTTTTGACTGGAAAACGATGGACGCAAAACCCTATGATAAAGCCAACGACGACCCTTTTACAAAACTCAGAGTAATACTTATGAACGGCGCGGAGTATGAAGCCGTCGGTTTTTCCCATAGGTTCAGCCGTAACTGCAACAATAACGACGTAAGGCGGGAGCTTTGTTTGCTGCGCCGCAGCGAACAACAGCAGCAAAAGCTGGTATCGGGGCTGAAACCTATTGACGAAACGATTTTGGAAACGACAATAGGCTATGAGCAACTGGCGGTGGAATTAACGGCAATACTGGCGCAGCGCGAGCCCGACGCATACGTAAAAAAAGCAATGGATTTTGCCTTGATAGAGGACTTTGACCACCTATATAGATACGCCGACCTTATGGAAATGGATATGGGCATTAAAGCCGAGCAGCTTGTAGGTGATTACACCGAAATAATGCCTGGCAGACCTACGGTATCGGAACACCGCAGCCCCACGGACGACATCCGACGATACAGTAATTTTAAAAAATGCGACTTGCTTACCGCTTTGAATATAAACACGATAGTGGCGGCGGAACAGCAAACGATGAATTACTATATGAACATCGGCGGATTTTACAACAATAAGATAGGACGTAATCTATATAATGAAATAGCGATGATAGAGGAACAGCACGTAAGTCACTATGGAAGTCTACTGGACGTGACCTGTTCGCCTTACGAGCAGCTCATTATGCACGAATATAACGAATGTTATCTTTATTACAGCATGTATAACGACGAAACCAATAAATCAATAAAAAGAGTGTGGGAAATGTGTTTTGAGATAGAAATCGCCCACTTAAATCACGCTGTCAATATGCTGAATAAATACGAGCAAAAAGATTGGCAGCAAGTGATAAGAAAAGGAGAGTTCCCCGAACTACTCAAATTTTCTTCGAATATCGAATACGTCCGCAAAGTTTTGAGAAATTCGATAAACCTTACGGGCGAAAAGGAAGATTATATTTCGGTGGAAAGACTCAAACCTGATTGCGAATTTTATAAATATCAGACTACGATTAACGACAAGCTTTCGTCTGTGGCCAGTCATGCCGTTATCGACAAATATATTGACGAAAACGGCGAAGATTATCGTTACGAGCAATCGGTTCACCCAATACCCGAGCTTACGAACCGCAAAAAAGATAACACCAACGTAGGCAGATACCCTCAAACGTAAGTCGGGGTAAATCTTTTTGCTTTAAAATAACGGTTGAGCGGGATGGTATCAAAAATTTAAAAAACGCGATAAACTTTTTGGTAATTTGCCCATACGCAAAATATATGAACGTCAAAAAAAACCGCTCGGATTTTACCCAAAATAGCTAAAACAGCGGCAGTAAAAACCTTTTAATTAAATTAAAAAATCAGCGCGGAAATAACAAAAAATATTTAAAAAAATTTTACAAAAAACCCTTGACAAGCTTGGCAATAGTGTTATAATGGTGTTAGCAAACGGAAAGAAAGAGTGCTAACAATAATTAAAACCAATTGCCAATAAGTAATTAAGGAGAATAAAAAAATGAAATATTTAACTAAAAGAGACCCGTTCGATGTATTTGACGTTTTTGACAGAGTGTTGCAACCTGTTAACTTTAATAACCAAATGAAAACAGACGTAAGCGAAACCGATAAAAATTATCTGTTTACCGTTGATTTACCCGGATTCAACAAAGAAGATATAAATATCTCCGTTGACAAAGGTTATCTTACGATTGCCGCAAACAAAGAAGAAGAAAAAGAAGAGAACGAAAAAGGCTATGTTTTCCGTGAAAGAAAAATAGGCAACTGTTCAAGAAGTTATTATCTTGGCGACGTATCGGAAGACAAAATCAGCGCGAAATATGAAAACGGCACGTTGGTTATCGATATTCCGAAACAGGAAAAAATCGAAACCACAAAGAAAATTCAAATTAACTAATTGAAGTTTTTTGGAATTCAAACAAAACGCAAAAAAAAATTAAGATTAAAACTTTTTTAAAATCATAACCATATAGCTAAACTAAACCATTTTGCTATATAACCCCCTCCAAAGAGTCGGGCGCGTAAATAATACGCGCTCGATTTTTTTTGTTTTTTTTCCGTCGTTATACGGAACGTTTTTTAGGCATAAATTAGTCTTAAGACGCCTTTCATATCGTCGCTAAGTTTCACATTCAATATGAAACACTTTATCCACTAGATTAATTCCCCATTGTGGATAACTATGTGGAAAAGTGTACAACTTGCTGTTTATGAGGGCGAAAAATGGTATTTTTTGGGGTTTAATTGAGAATTGAATAAGAAACCGTTCATTTTTGTCACAAAATATTGGAGAATAATAGCTCTTATTCTCGTGCTAATTTTGTTTTTTGTAGTTACCGCGGTATTTATGATAGACGCGCGAAAAGCCGACGTCACTCCCAGACAAACAGACTGCGTCGTGCTGATTGACGCGGGACACGGCGGCGTAGACGGGGGCGTTACGGGAATAACAAGCGGAGTAAAAGAAAGCGACCTGAATTTGCTTTATTCGGCTGAGCTTGCGGAAAAATTTGAGACCGCGGGTTTTTACGCCGTTATGACGCGCTCTGACAAAAGCGGGCTTTACGGATTGGCGACGAGAGGTTTCAAAATGCGCGATATGCTGAAACGCGTGGAAATAATGGAGGAAAGTAATCCGCAGATTGTGGTTTCGATTCACATGAACAAATTTCGCTCTACAGCAAGAAAGGGGGCGCAAGTGTTTTATCAAAAAGGCGACGAAGAAAGCAAAAAACTTGCCGATTGTATTCAAGCGGCGTTAAACGCCCTAACGGGTAAAAATTACTCGGCATTATCGGGCGACTTTTTTATTTGCAGAAACAGCGAATGCCCGTCGGTTATCGTGGAATGCGGTTTTTTATCGAATAAGGAAGAAGAAATGCTTTTGCAGCAGGACGAATATCGGGGAGAAATCGTTAATTCTATTTTTGAAGGGATTATGCTGTATTTATATAGATACGGCTAATTAGTTTTTTCATAAATATAAAAAAACCGCTGAAATTACCAAAACATAAACTATTTCGGATTGACATTTATATTCTTGGCGGTTTATTATTTACGTATGGACAAACAAATAGTATTTGATTTTTTAGACGAACACAAAATTTCCTACAAAAAATATTTTCACGAAGCGACGGTGTCGGTCGAGGACAGCAAAAGAATTATCAATATTCCCGACGCTTTGGGCTGTAAAAGTTTACTCGTCAAAGATAAAAAAAGCGACAGATATTATATGGCGGTGATTCCGTCGGACAAAAGAGCGGATATGCGCGGCTTGGCGCATTACGTAGGAGCGGAAAAGTTTGAGTTCGCTACGGCGGAAAAGCTAAACGAATATCTTGGCGTTATTAGGGGAAACGTGTCTCCTTTTTGCTTTTTGTATCCGTCTTCCGTATCGGTGGGGCTACTCGTAGACAAAAAATTAACGGAAGTTCGCGTCGTCAGGTTTCACCCGTGCGACAACACTGCAACGGTTTCATTAAGCTCAGTAGATTTTATCAAATGTATGAAATTTTTGGATAAAACGCCTATTATTACGGACTAAATTTTTTTAACTTAATTTAAGCGGCTATTGATTTTTTTACTTTTTCGTGGTATATTAATACTAAATTTAGGAGGTTTTTATTATGACAAAAAATGGCGGCGGTTATTTTGGCTTCGGCAGAGTCGTTAGCATAATTTTGGCGATAATTCCCTTTACCGCATGGATTTGCGGCTTGATTATAACGGCGCAAAGAAAACATTGGTTTTATTTCGTTTTGCGCTTGATTTTCGGTTTTACGATTATTTGGATCGTCGACCTTATAAGCATTATTGCGAAAAACAAACTCATCTATTTGGTATAATTTTTTTTCCTATAAAAAAAAGAAACCGCGTTTAGAAAAAAAACTAACGCGGTTTCTTTTTATTTTTTTAATTTAATCTATTTTGTAGCAAAATAATAGCTTTTTAGTTATAGGCATAAACTAGTTTTGTATGTATTTTGTTATTTCTAATCAAATATACTCAATTCCACTTTTTACGGGGATTACAGTAGCAAGCGGCATTTTTTGCGGACTTATATTCGGTCTAGGATTTAAAAACCTCGTAAAAAATTCTTACGCCGTTTTTCTTACGTTTTTTTATTTTTTGACCGTACTTATTTTGGTTATGCTGCCCGTAGGATCGTTAATGGACGGCGAAACAGTCGTGATTACGCCCGAAAACAACGTTAATTTTCAGCTCGATTTATTGCGACCGTTTAAGCATGTGGTTTACATGCGGGATTTTTTGTTAAATCTTTTTATGCTTGTTCCTTTTGGTTTTGGAGTGGGACTTATACTTCCGCGAAAATTTTGGATATGCGTACTGATATGCGGTATTTCGGCGTTTTTACTGGAAGCGCTGCAGCTTTTTTCCAAAAGCAGAGTTACCGATATAAACGATTTTATTTATAATTTTTTGGGCGCGTTAGGCGGACTAATCTTGTCAAGGCTGGCTCTTATCGCCGATCGCTAGCTAATTTCCAAAAAAATCCTTTGATACTATCAAAAAATATGGTAATATAAGAAGAAAAGATTTTTTTTGGAGTTAACAACATATGAAAAAAATTTTGGTCGTGGATGACGAACAGGGCATAAGGGATTTACTTAAAGAATATTTGGAAATGGACGAATATCAGGTCAGCACCGCGGTAGACGGACTCGACGCCGTAAATAAATGTAAAACGGGCGATTTTGATTTGATAATTATGGACATAATGATGCCGAAAATGGACGGTATTTCGGCGGTGAAAGAAATACGGAAAAACAGCAGCGTACCCGTATTAATGCTGTCGGCGCGTGACCAGGAATACGACAAACTTTTCGGGTTTGAAGTAGGCGCGGACGATTACGTTACAAAACCTTTCAGCACGAAAGAAGTTATGGCGCGAATTCGTTCCATACTTTCCCGTACCAATCCTGACAAAATGCGAAACGTGGAACAATTCGGCGGATTGGTGGTAGATTTTGACGGACGGAACGTAATAGTCGACGGTGTCAAAGCCGAACTTACCCCCAAAGAATATGAGCTTTTGTTTTATCTGGTAAAAAATAAAGGTCTTGCGGTTTCAAGGGAAAAACTTTTGACAAATGTTTGGGGTTTTGAGTTTTACGGCGACGACAGAACCGTCGATACGCACATAAAAATGCTGAGAGGCAATCTAGGAGCGTATCGAGACTGCATAGTTACATTAAGAGGACTCGGGTACAAATTTGAGTACGAAGAAATCAAGGGTTAAAAATATATATACTTTTACCTTACGCAACTGGTTGTTGATTTTTCTTTGCGTAACGTTAATGTTCGCTCTTATTTGGGGCGGACTGCTTTTGGCTCGCTCAATCAGTACGACTTCATACAGAGTCGAGCTTGTCGAAAGTAAATGCGACGAAATAGCTGCGAAATTCGGCGACACTGATTTTGAAGAACAAGTTACAAAAATGTCGGTCGAGTACGGAGTGCAGGTCATTATTTTTTCTTACCCTGACGATAGAATAGATTTTGACTCTATATTAATAAATACTTCTCCTTATACGCCGTCGCAGTCCAACGTATCTATGGAAGTGGATGATTTTTACCAAGATATTGTGAACACGTGTATTTTAAATATGATAAATACGGGTAAAACAAAATCCTGCGACGTTTTTCAGACGAATTACTACGACGCTTCGTTTATCATTTATTACAATCTGCTTTCGTTCGGCGAGCAAAACTTTTTTATGTACGCTTCCGTTCCGCTTTCTATGACGGAAGACGCTTTGGTTATTCTTAATCAACAGCTTGCGACAGTAAGCGCGGTATCGTTTATTCTTGTAGTTTTACTTTCGGCCATTATTGCTTACGTTATATCAAAACCGATAAAACAGTTGTCGGGCGAAGCGGCTCGTATGTCAAAAGGCGATTATTCGGTATTTTTTGACGGAAACGGCTGCGAGGAAGTAGATATATTGGCGGAAGGTCTTAATTTTTCAGCGTCACAGCTAAAACAAACGCAAACGTTGCGCCAGGACGTAATAGCGAATGTGTCGCACGACCTAAAAACGCCGCTTACGTTAATTAAGTCTTATGCTGAGCTACTCAAAGATTTTCCCGACGCTCCGATAAACAAGCGGGAGGAAAGGCTAAATCTTATTATTTCTGAAACGGATAGAATGACGCGGCTAGTTAACGAAATGTTAAAGCTAGCTAAAGAAGAAAGCGGAATTATTCCTATAAATAAAGAAACGTTTAATCTGTCCGAGCTTGTTGCGAAAGTAGCGGAAGCTTTCGGAGTGAAAGAAACGCAAGGGTATGTGTTTGAGATACAGATACAGCCGAATTTATTTGTTTCCGCGGACAAACCGCAAATAGAAAAAGTTTTGAATAACTACATTCAAAACGCCGTTAATTATACTGGCAGAGATTTGAAAGTAAAAATAGAATTAAAAGATATAAACAATAAAGCCCGATTCGACGTAGTTGACACGGGCAAAGGTATTGCGGAAGACGAGCGCGAAAAAATATGGGACAGATATTACCGAGCGAGTAAACAGTATACGCGCGGAAGCGGCACTGGATTGGGACTTTCAATAGTGAAAAACATTCTCACAAGACACGGTTTTATATTTGGCGTAAATTCCGTAGTGGGCAAAGGAAGCGATTTTTATTTTGAAATTCCGTTAATAAAAACGGCGGAAAACGACGAAGAAACGGACTAGAATACAATTAAACTTAGAACGCTTTAAATAGCGTTCTTTTTTTCTTTTTCTTTTCATTTAACTTCAAAAATTCTTTCATTGACGCGACACACGTTTTTCACAGTAAAGTAATAAAGTATAAGTATGAAAATACCATAACACTAACCATTATGGCAGATTCATAACACCCTCCTTATAACAATAAAGATTTAGAGATTTTGGACTAACGCA